>JAFKJZ010000425.1 GCA_017305815.1 Hyphomicrobiales bacterium | reverse complement strand
GCTCGGCACCGTGCCGGTGATGAACTATCCGACGATCTACCAGCACAAGCCGTTCCGGAACGGCGAGCACTGCTTCTACTATTCGCCCGAGCCGGGCGGCCTGTCGCGCGCCGTGCGCGGCGCGTTGCAGGACCCGGACCGCCTCGCCGGCATGGCGATCGCCGCCCGCGCCTACACGCTGGAGCACCACACGCTCCGCGCCCGCGCCGAATACGTCGTCGCCACGGTGCTGGGACGCTCGCTGGACGGCGCCCCGGCACGGGTGGAGTAGGCAGCAAGCAAGCCCCTCACCCAACCCTCTCCCGCAAGCGGGCGAGGGCTTTTCCGCCCGCGTGGCGGAGACGGCGAGGCTAGGTGCCTTCTACCCCCCTCGCCCGCTTGCGGGAGAGGGTTGGGGTGAGGGCCTAATCTCCCTAGATATCCAGCGTGCCGCGGGCGATCAGCACGGCGTCGCCGCCGATGCGGCTGGCGTTGAGGGCGTGGTTCTCGACGTCGACCTCGAGCGAGATCAGGCTCGGCCGGTGGATCTCGAAACCCTGCTCGATGACGAAGCGATGGGTGCCGGAGGGAAGCTGGTCGAAGGCGGCGACCGCGCCGGCGAAGGCGGCGGCGGCCGAGCCCGTCGCCGGATCCTCGATGATCCCCTCGCCCAGCCAGAACATGCGGGCGTGGAAATGATGGTCCTTCGTCGTCGTTTCGCGCGTGTAGAGGTAGACGCTGCCGACGCCGGCCGGCAGCGCGTTGCTCCAATGCTGGATCAGGGGCCGGGCGCGGGCGATCGCCGCGAGATCGCGCACCGGCACCATGAGGTAGGGAACGCCGGCCGAATAGAGGGACGGACGGTGATTCTCGCAGCCGAGCTGTGACGGCTCCAGCCCGAGCATCGCCGCCAGCGCCGCGTCGTCAATCTCAGCCTCGATCGGCTCCGACTGGCGCGGCACGTCGAAGATGGCGTGGCCGGCCTTGCCGGAATGAAGCGCGACGGCGCAGCGAATGTCGCCGATCTTCTCCTCGACGACGAAGACCGAATCCTGGCCGGCGGCCGAGTCGCCGAATGTCTCCAGGGCCAGCAGCACGGCGGTGCCGACCGTGGGATGGCCGGCGAACGGCATCTCATAGGCCGGGCAGAAGATGCGCAGGTTGGCGCGGTGTCCCGGCTGGACCGGCGGCAGCACGAACACCGTTTCGGCCAGATTGAACTCGCGCGTGATCGCCTGCATGCGCTCGTCGCTCAGCCCTTCGGCATCCAGGACGACGGCGAGCTGGTTGCCGGCGAGCGGCTGCTTGGTGAAGACGTCGAGAAGAGCATAGCGGCGCATCGAGGCTGCCTCGCGGATCGAATTGGGAGGGACCCTTCTCATAGCACGAGACGCGTGCGCGGCGCCGTTGTGATGGCGATCATAGCGTTGGAAGGGGCCGCGTAAGATGAATGACCCATTCAGCGGGCATTCAGCTGGGCGGCACTAGAAAGGCTCCCAACAGGCCCACCCACCCAGGGAGTCGAACATGAAGAAGATCGCTGCCGCCGCCCTTGCCACCCTGATCGGCATCACCGCCGTCGTCGGCACGGCCGAGACCGCTTCCGCCGAGAATGGCCGCAACGCCGCGCTCGCGGCGGGCGCCGCGGTCGGTCTCGGTGTCGGCGCCCTGCTCGCCGCGCCGCGCTATGACGATGGCTACGAGGTCGCCCCTCCCCGCTACGCCGCCCCTGTCTATGACGACGGCTACCGCGCACCGCCGCGCCGCGTCGTCCGCGCCAATTGGCGCGCCCACACCGACTGGTGCTACGACAATTACCGCTCCTATGACGAGCGCACCGACACCTTCATCGGCCGCGATGGCAACGCCTATCGCTGCCGCGGCTCTTACTAGGAAGCCACAATCGGCTCGCCTGCCCCCAGGGCGAGCCGAACCCTCTCGAACTGACCTCCCATGACAGACGACCCGCCGATCCCCCTTCGGCGGGTCGTCCGCTTTTTACGTGACGCTGACCGGCTTCGAGCGCAGGCGGCTCGCCAGCGCCGGATCGGCGCGACGGCAGAGCTGCGGCGGCAGGCCGCGCAGGATCAGTTCGGCATCGGCGACGGCCATGCGGCCGATCGAGAACAGCGCGTCGACCGTGCCGCCCGTTCGATGGGCGGAAAGCAGGAGGCCCTCCATCTTCCGCACCGGGTCGTCGGCCGGCACCGGCTCTTCCGGAAACACGTCGACCGCCGCGCGGATATGGCCGGAGCGGACCGCGTCGAGCATGGCCGGGAAATCGACCACCGCGGCGCGGCTCATCAGCAGGAAGGCGGCGCCCTTCTTCATCAGCGCGAACTCGCGGCTCCCGAGAAAGCCCTGGTTCTCGCCCGTCACCGCCGCGAAGACGAACACGACCTGGCTGGTCGAGAGCAACTCGTCGAGCGAGGCCGGCTGGCAATCGTGGCGCTCGATGATCTCGTCCGGCAGCCAGGGATCGAACACCTTCACCTTGTTCCGGAACGGACGGATATAGTCGCGCAGCGTCTTGCCGAGATCGCCGAGACCGATGATGCCGACCGGCGCGCCATGGAAGCGGAACGTCTCGGTGTTGGCGGCGAGACCATATTGCTCGGTGCCGGCGCGGAAATCGCGGTCGGCGGCGGTGATCCCGCGGGCGAGATCGATCGCCATGCCGAGGGCGGCCTCCGCAACCGGGGCGGCGAAGGCGGAGCCGGGCGTCAGCACCCAGATGCCACGTTCCTGGCAGGCCTGGTAGTCGATGTTGGGCAGGAAGTTGGTCTCGACATTGATGACCCCCTTCAGCTTCTTCGCCCGGTCGAGCCGCTCGCGCGGCAGCGCCGTCTGGCCGAAGATCAGCACCGTCTCCGGCAGCAGCTCGTCGACCTCCGCGTCCGACATCGGCGCGTCTTCCGAGATCACCAGCCGGCCCAGCTTTTCAAGCCGCGCGCGGACATCCGGCTCCATGATCAGGTCGAGCGTCCGCGGCAGCGGATCGACCAGAATGATTCCTTCAGACAAGTCCGTTTCCTCCCGTTCTTGTTGGCGGCCAACCTAGAGCGTTTTCGAGCGGAGTGGCTACCGGTTCGCGGGAAGAAAACGCGACAGGGTCCGGGGCGGCCCGTTCCATCCAGCGCCCGGGCGGCCACCGCCGCCGGCCCTCGCGTCACGCGCCGATCGCATTCCGCAGCGGCATGCAACGTGAATACCTCTATTCTTGGTTTACATCTGGTTAATTCAACAATTTCGACACTACCCAAGGTAGTTCTGCAACCCAAGACTGAATTGCTTCAGTCATAGTTTTGCCCCGATGCGGCAGGATATTCACGCCATCTAAGGCTTCACGAACAGGAGGCTTCGCGATGAGAAGCTTCGTTACCGCGTCGCTCGCCGGCGTCCTTGGCATCCTTGCGGTCACGGCAACCGTGACGACCGCTTCCGCCGATGGCTGGCATGGCGGCCCGCGCTACTATGGCCACTATCACCGCGACAATAGCGGCGCCGTCATCGGCGGCCTCGCCGCCGGCACGCTGCTCGGCCTCGGCATCGGCGCGATGGCTTCGCAGCCGCGCGCCTACGCCTACGACTACGAGGTTCCGCCGCCGCGCGGCGCCGCCTGGCGCGCCCATGTCGATTACTGCCTCGACCGCTATCGCAGCTACAGCCCCGAGACCGATACGTTCATCGGCGCCGACGGCTACGAATATCGCTGCCGCGGCTCCTACTGAGCCAGCCGGCGCGAGCCAAACAAGAAAAAGCCCCGCGGGATCGCTCCCGCGGGGCTTTTTGTTTCGAAGGCCAGAAGGCCCCTCACCCAACCCTCTCCCGCAAGCGGGCGAGGGCTTTTCTTCCTCCGCGCGGACCAGCGGTTTCAACCGGTCATGCGTGTCCCCTCTCCCGCATGCGGGAGAGGGCCGGGGTGAGGGTCTTCCGAAGACCGAACCGATTAGTTGCGGGCCTTGTCGACCAGCTTGTTCTTGCCGATCCAGGGCATCATCTCGCGCAGCTTGGCGCCGACGGCCTCGATCTGGTGCGCGTCGTTGTTACGGCGGATCGCCTTGAAGCGAGCGGCGCCGGCGCGGTATTCCTGCATCCAGTCGGAGGTGAACTTGCCGGACTGGATGTCGTTCAGGACGCGCTTCATCTCGGCCTTGGTCTCGGCGGTGACGATGCGCGGGCCGGTGACGTACTCGCCCCACTCGGCGGTGTTCGAGATCGAGTAGTTCATATTGGCGATGCCGCCCTCATAGATGAGGTCGACGATCAGCTTCACTTCGTGCAGGCACTCGAAATAGGCCATTTCCGGCGCGTAGCCAGCCTCGACCAGCGTCTCGAAGCCGGCGCGGATCAGCTCGACCAGACCGCCGCAGAGGACAGCCTGCTCGCCGAACAGGTCGGTCTCGCACTCTTCCTTGAAGGTGGTCTCGATGATGCCCGAACGGCCGCCGCCGACGCCGCAGGCGTAGGAGAGCGCCAGGTCGAGCGCGTTGCCCGAAGCGTCCTGCGCGATCGCGACCAGGCACGGCACGCCGCCGCCCTTCTGGTATTCGCCGCGGACGGTGTGGCCCGGGCCCTTCGGGGCGATCATGACGACGTCGACGGTCGACTTCGGCTCGATCAGGCCGAAATGGACGTTGAGGCCGTGCGCGAAGGCGATCGCGGCGCCGTCACGGATGTTCGGGGCGATCTCGTCCTTGTAGATGTCGGCCTGCAGCTCGTCGGGAGCGGCCATCATCATCAGGTCGGCCCAGGCGGCGGCCTCGGCGACCGTCTTGACCTGGAAGCCGTCAGCCTCGGCCTTCTTGGCCGTCGCCGAACCGGGGCGCAGCGCGATCGCCACGTCCTTGGCGCCCGAATCCTTGAGGTTCAACGCATGGGCGCGGCCCTGCGAGCCGTAGCCGATGATCGCGACCTTCTTGGACTTGATCAGGTTGAGATCGGCATCGCGATCGTAATAAACGCGCATAGGATGTTCCTTTCTATCCCGTCCGTTCGTTTCCCGCGCCGGTCCTCTCACGGGCCGGTCCGGTATTCTCTTCCGTGCCAAAAAGCCGGAAAAACTGGTCAACCGCCTGCACCGCCCGCTTCGACGGCTCCTCGCCGTCGAGGCTGTCGCCGAGCAGCAGGCGCACATGCATGTCGCGCACGATCAGGCCGTACAGCGTGCGATAGGCCTCGCGCGTGTCGGCGAAGTCAAGCAGGCCTTCGCGACGGCCGCTTTCGAGCAGCGCCGACAGCCGCGTCTCGATCGGCCGGCGGCCATGCTCGCGCAGCAGCTGGCCTAGATCGGCCTCGCCGCGCCGCGCCTGGCCGATCGCCAGCCGGTTCAGCGCCAGCGACACGTCGCCGGCGAGCACCTTGAGGAGATTGGCGCCGATGCCGGCCAGTTGGGCGGCGAGCGCCGCCCTGCCCCGCGCGCCCGACGCCGCCGGCTCGGCCTTCACCTTGCTCGACTGGAAGGTGATCATCGCCGCCAGCAGCCCGTCGCGATCGCCGAACCACTTGT
>JAFKJZ010000424.1 GCA_017305815.1 Hyphomicrobiales bacterium | reverse complement strand
CTGCAGCGCGCCCGGGATCTTCTTGCCGCCGCCGCCCTCCTTCATCCACTTCCAGAAATGGATGTGGTTGTAGTGCTGGCCGGCATTGTTGAAGAGCCCGGCATTCTTCGAATAGCTCTGCTTGACGATCTCCTCGAGGCTCTTGTCCTCGAGGCCCGAGCCCTTCAGCAGGTTGTTGCCGTTGGTGACGTAAGCCTGGTGGTGCTTGTCGTGATGGTATTCGAGGGTCTCCTTCGACATGTAGGGGGCGAGCGCCTCGTAGTCGTAGGGCAGCGGGGGCAATTCGAACGCCATCTGAAAGCTCCTCTGGAAGGCCTTGCAATTATTGGATGCCTGGTGCCCGGAGGCCGTCGCCGGGGCCGGCGAATGAGGGGGGTGCCAAGGAACATAGGCCGCCAGTGCCTCCGCGACAACCGCCGCGAAGGTCACAAATTTGCCGCGCCTTCAGCCCCGCAGGATCCCGCCGAGCGCGCCGCGGATGATGGCCCGGCCGACCGAGCCGCCGATCGAGCCGCCTACCGACTTGCCGATGTCGGCGGCGATCTGGCCGGCGACTCGGTTGGTGACGGTGCGCGTCACCTCGCGGGTGATGCGCTGGGTCGGCGACAGGCGTGTGCCCCGCGCGCGGCTGGTGCCGAAGATCGAGCCGAGCACCCCGCCGAACCAGCCGCCGCCGCTGCCGGCGCTCGCCTGTTCCGGCGTCGGCGCGGGCGAGCCGTCGGGCATGGTGGCGCGGGGGGCGGGCGCCGGTGCCGGCGCTTCGCTCCGCTTCTCGACCGCGGCATCCTTGAAGCGGCCCTGCAGGATCTCGAAGGCCGATTCCCGGTCGACCATCTTGTCGTAGATCGGGCCGATCGGGCTCGCCGCGATCACCTTCTTGCGCTCGTCGTCGGTGATCGTGCCGATCCGCGAGGAAGGCGGGCGCATCAGCGTGCGCTGGACCATGGAGGGCACGCCCTTGTCCTCCAGCGTCGAGACCAGCGCCTCGCCGACGCCGAGCTGGGTGATCACGTCGAAGGTGTTCAATTCCGGATTGGGGCGGAACGTGTCGGCGGCCGCCTTCACCGCCTTCGTGTCGCGCGGCGTGTAGGCGCGGAGCGCATGCTGCACGCGGTTGCTCATCTGGGTGAGCACCGTGTCGGGCACGTCGAGCGGGTTCTGCGTGACGAAATAGACGCCCACCCCCTTCGAGCGCACCAGGCGCACGACCTGCTCGATCTTCTCGAGGAGCGGCTTCGGCGCGTCGTTGAAGAGGAGGTGCGCCTCGTCGAAGAAGAAGACCAGCCGCGGCTTCTCCGGGTCGCCCACCTCGGGCAGGGTCTCGTAGAATTCCGACAGCAGCCAGAGCAGGAAGGTCGCGTAGAGGCGCGGCGAGCTCATGAGCTTGTCGGCGGCGAGCACGTTGACCATGCCGCGACCGTCGATCGTCGTGCGCATCAGGTCGGCGATGTTGAGCGCCGGCTCGCCGAAGAAGGCGTCGCCGCCCTGGTTCTCCAGCACCAGAAGCTGGCGCTGGATCGCCCCGACCGAGGCCTTGGTGACGTTGCCGTACTTCGCCTGGATGGTGTCGGCATTCTCGGCCATGAAGCCGAGCATGGCGCGCAGGTCCTTCAGGTCGAGCAGCAGCAGCCCCTGCTCGTCGGCGACGCGGAAGGCGATGGTGAGCACGCCCTCCTGCGTGTCGTTCAGGTTCATCAGCCGCGCCAGCAGCAGCGGCCCCATCTCGCTCACCGTGGTGCGGATCGGGTGTCCCTGCTGGCCGAACAGATCCCAGAACACTGTCGGGCAGGCGCTGAACTTGTATTCATCCGCGAAACCGATCTCCTCGGCGCGCTTCAGCAGGAAATCCTTCGGCTCGCCCACCTCGGCAATGCCGGAGAGATCGCCCTTCACGTCGGCGCAGAACACCGGCACGCCGGCATCGGAGAAGCCCTGCGCCATCACCTGCAGCGTCACCGTCTTGCCGGTGCCGGTGGCGCCCGTGACCAGTCCATGCCGGTTGGCGAGGCCGAGCAGGAGATATTCCGGCTTGTCGCTTGTCCCGAGATAGATCTTGTCCGCTTCCAGCATCGGCATCGACACATTCCCCACGTCGCCCCTCCGAGGATCGGAAGGCACAATCGACCTTATAGACCCCCGCCCGTGCGGCGCAATCTTCCGGCGACAAGACGGCTTGCCATGACGCAACGTCCGGGCGAACATCCAAGTCTAGACTTCCAGCACTTGGGATTCGCTCAGGAGAGTTCGAGAATGTCTTACCCCATCCTAGATATCGAAGGCATCGGTCCTGTCTTCGCCGAGAAGCTCGCGACGGCCGGCATCCGCACGACCGGCGCGTTGCTGGAGCTGGCCAAGGATCCAAAGGGGCGCAAGGCACTCGCCGAGAAATCCGGCATCGACGAGCACAAGATCCTGAAATGGGCCAACATGGCCGACCTGATGCGCATCAAGGGCGTGGCGGAAGAATATTCCGAGCTGCTGGAAGCGGCCGGCGTCGACACGGTCAAGGAACTGAAGATGCGCCGGGCCGACAATCTCACCGCTAAGATGGTCGAGATCAACGCCACCCGGAAGCTGGTACGCCAGCTGCCGTCGGAAAAGCTGGTCGAAAGCTGGATCGAGCAGGCGAAAGAACTGCCGCCCATGCTCACCTACTGATCCCGCGACGCCTGCTTCATCGCATCGACGATCCGGGCGACGCGATCGTCCGGACCTTTTGTCGTGCCTAGACGGATGGGCGGCGCGAGGGCGCAACGGACGTCATGGGGTGGCTGAAGGGTATCATGAATCCGGACACCGTTCCGGCGGGCGGGGCGGCCTCCGGAACGGTGCCCGGTGCGCGGCTCGCGGAAGCGCGCTGCGCGGAGGGAGGCGGGCGAATGCCGGGAGTTGGGGCGGATCGCCAACCGTCTGTGAGTGTTACGCGGCGATGGCCGGAAAGGTTTCAGCAGCACGAGAGTTTGATCGGGCTGCCGCATCGGCCTCGCCCGCGAACCCGGCCGCGGCCGGGTTCGTGGGGAGCGGCGATCAGGGTATCAGCACCGTGTTGATGACGTGGATCACGCCGTTCGACTGGTTGACGTCGGCGATGGTGATGCGCGCCTTGTCGCCCTTGGCGTCGATGACCCAGATCTTCTTGCCGTCGACCTGGAACTTGAGCGGCTCGCCCTGCACGGTCTTGTATTCGGCCATGCCGTTCATCTTCTTGGCTGCCTTCATGATGTCGGCGGCGGAAATCTTGCCGGGAACGACATGATAGGTCAGCACGGCGGTCAGCTTGTCCTTGTTGGCCGGCTTCAGGAGGGTGTCGACCGTGCCGGCCGGCAGCTTCGCGAAAGCTTCATTGGTCGGCGCGAACACGGTGAACGGCCCCGGTCCCGCCAGCGTATCGACCAGGCCGGCGGCCTTCACGGCGGCGACCAGCGTGGTGTGATCCTTCGAATTGACCGCGTTTTCGACGATATTCTTGTTCGGATACATCGGCGCGCCGCCGACCATCACGGTCTTGGCGATGACGGGGGTCGTCGTCATGGTGGCGCCGCCGAGCGCGATGGCGGCAATTGCGGCGGCACGAACGATCTTGGCAAATCGGGACATCAATCTTCCTCCTGTCGCGTCGGGGGCCTCCCCGAACGTCGATGCACATCCAGCTTTTCCGAAGCCGCGTCACGGAGCCGCCAATAAAACCAGGATCAGGCAACGGGATACACTTGCCGAAGATCGCACGACCGGGGTGCGAGCCTCATGCCTATACAGATCATGGCCTTTATGGATTGGTTCCGAAGCGTTCTTCCACACACCTATACGGCGCAACGCCAAAACAGTTTCAGCGAGCTCGATAAAAATCGTCGATGACGACGACGGCCGACGCGGACGGGAGAAATTCCGCCTCGCCCGAAGGCGCTTCGATGGCACGCGATTGCTTGCGCCGGCGAAGCACGCGCCATAATGTCCGCGCCGAGTGGAGTTCCCTATGAAACCGACCAATCCCGTCTTTACCGGCCTTCCCACCACCATTTTCGAAGTGATGTCGCGGCTCGCGATCGAGCACGGATCGATCAATCTCGGCCAGGGCTTTCCCGATGTCGACGGACCGGAGGACGTGCGGCGCGCGGCGGCCAAGGCGCTGATCGCAGGGCCGAACCAGTATCCGCCGATGATGGGGGTGCCGGCGCTCCGCCAGGCCGTCGCCGCCGCCAACAAGCGCTTCTACGGTCTCGACATCGACTGGAAGACCGAGGTTCTGGTCACCTCGGGCGCCACCGAGGCGCTTGCCGACATCTTCACCGCGATCATCGAGCCCGGCGACGAGATCGTCGTGATCGAGCCGCTCTATGACTGCTACCTGCCGATGATCCGCCGCGCCGGCGGCATCCCGAAACTGGTGCGCGTGACGCCGCCGCATTGGGAACTCGACACCGGCGCGTTGGCCGCCGCCTTCTCGGACCGGACCAAGGCGATCCTCATCAACAATCCGATGAACCCGGCCGCCAAGGTGTTCACGCGCGACGAGCTGACCTTCATCGCCGAACTCTGCGTGCGCCACGACGCCTATGCGATCTGCGACGAGGTCTACGAGCACATCGTCTTCGACGGCCGCGAACACATCCCGCTGATGACGCTGCCCGGAATGCGCGAGCGCGCCATCCGCATCGGCTCGGCCGGCAAGACCTTCTCGCTGACCGGCTGGAAGGTCGGCTATGTCACCGCGACGCCGCGCCTGCTCGACCCGATCGCCAAGGCGCACCAGTTCACCACCTTCACGACGCCGGCGGCGCTGCAGCAGGCGGTGGCCTATGGCCTCGGCAAGGACGATTCCTATTATGCGGGCCTTGCCGGCGACCTGGAGAAGAAGCGCGACCGCCTCGCGGCCGGGCTGTCGGCGCTCGGCTTCGGCGTCGTGCCCTGCGCCGGCACCTATTTCGTCACCGCCGATTTCGCGCCGCTCGGCCTCTCCGGCAGCGATGCCGAGATCTGCCAGCGCATGACGGTGGAGGCCGGCGTGACAGCGGTTCCGGTCTCCGCCTTCTATGATGGCAACGCCCCGGCGACCTTCGTGCGCTTCTGCTTCTCGAAGCGCGACGAAATCCTCGACGGCGCGCTGGAACGGCTCGGCGCCTGGATCTCCACGCGCGTGAAGGCGGTGGCGTAGCGCCACCTCCCCTCATCGGGCGCCGGCGGTCACTCCGCCGGCAGCAGATCGCCGACGAACACGACCGGCCCGGTCGCCTGGCCGGTCGGCGAGCCGCCCTTCGGCTCGACCGAGATGGCGAGCTTCTCGCCCGGCTTCAGCGAGACGTTCATCGGCCTCAGGTCCGAAATGTTGTCGGCGACGCCCATCGAGACGGTCGGTCCCTCGGCCGGCACCTGCCAGAGCTCGAAACTCTTGTCCGGCGGCGGCGCGGCGCCGACGCGGCGCAGCCGGATCGTGCCCGAAGCGGTATCGACCGAGGCCACGAAGGCCGGCTTGCCGCCATCGCCGTTCAGCACCGCGACATAGCTCATG
>JAFKJZ010000423.1 GCA_017305815.1 Hyphomicrobiales bacterium | reverse complement strand
ACGAAGAACGACAGCGCGCCCTGCACCGTGCCGAAGGCGGAGGCGATTTGCGTCAGACCGCCGAGTTCGAGCGTACCGGCGAAATAGAGAGGACTGACCAGGATGAACGGGAAGATGACGGCGAGCTGGCTGTAGCCGGCGGTCAGGAAGGTCAGCTTCTTGGTCCGGCTCATGATCTGGTAGAAATTCGAGAGCACCGAGCCGAAGCGGTCATAGAGGCCGACGCGCTCGGCCGGCTCGCCCTTCAGCAGCGCCACTTCCTCGCCATTCTCGCGAAGCCGCACCAGCGCGAAGCGGAAATCGGCCTCGTAGCGCTGCTGCTGGTAGCTCAGCGCCACCAGCGGCTTGCCCACCCAATGCGTCACCAGCGTGCCGAGGATCGCATAGCCGAGCGCCAGCCAGACCAGATAGCCGGGGATGGCGTAGCTCTTGCCGAAGATGATCAGCGGCGCCGTCGACGACAGGCTCCACAGGATGAAGATGAAGGTGACGAGCGTGACGACCTGGCCGAGCAGCGCGACGCCGATCGACAGGAAGCCATCGGTGAAGCGGTCTGCGTCCTCGGCGATACGCTGGTCGGGGTTGTCGGCGGGGTTTCCGGTCAGCCGCATCCGGTAATGCGTGCCCTTCGACATCCAGCCGTCGAGATATTTGTGCGTCAGCCAATTGCGCCAGCGGATCTGCAGCCATTGCGAAAAATAGAGCTGGTAGACCGTGGTGATGATCGAGAGCGCCGCGATCCAGGAGAACACGACGAACATCTGGTAGGCGAAGGTCGACCAGTCCTTCTTCTGCAGCGCCGTATAGAAGTCATTGTTCCAATAGTTGAATTTGACGTCCAGCCAGACGTTGAACAATCGCAGCCCGATGACGATGCCGAGCAGACCGAGCGCAATCCACATTTCCGAAGAGCGGAAATAGGGAAGCGCGATGCGCAGGACCGTTCCAAGCGCCGACTTGAGCTTGTGCATAGAGTTCTCCGACCAGCACCGGTTGCTGTCTGACTGCCCACTATCGGGACGCTGACCTGACGACGACATTGCCGCCGCGTTACCGAACATTAATGGCCGACCGGGAGAATGCCGTTTCTGTGATCGCGATCACAATCACGGCCGCGTGATTCGTTGGCCGGTTGCCGCAGATCGACAGCGATTCTATCCTTTGCTCGAGACCGCGCCGACCGGTGCGATGGGCCTAAATGGGGGATTCCATGAACTTCCGACGCATCCTTGCCGCCTCGCTTCTGGCCGGTGCGGTATCCCTGACCGGAGGCGGCAGCGCCAACGCCCAGAATTTCTTCCAGAAGCTGTTTCAGGGCAGCGACAATTTCGGCCCGCGCGCTTCCGGACCCGGGGCTCCGCTGCCCTACAAGTACCAGAAGCAGCGGGTGCGCTTCGACACCAACGAGAAGCCCGGCACGATCATCATCGATACCGGCGACAAGTTCCTCTACCTGGTCGAGGGCAACGGCAAGGCACTGCGCTACGGCGTCGGTGTCGGTCGCGAAGGCTTCGGCTGGCAGGGCAATGTGAAGATCGGCCGCAAGGCGGAATGGCCCGGCTGGACGCCGCCGGCGGAAATGATCCGCCGCGAGCGCAAGAAGGGCCGTATCCTGCCGGCCTACATGGAAGGCGGCCCGCAGAACCCGCTCGGCGCGCGCGCCATGTATCTCTATCGCGGCGGCCAGGACACCATCTTCCGCATCCACGGCACCAGCGAGCCCTGGACGATCGGCCACAACGTCTCGTCGGGCTGCATCCGCATGGTGAATGCCGATGTGAGCGACCTCTATGACCGCGTGCCGATCGGCACCAAGGTCATCGTCCGCTAGTTCCGAGCGATCCGGGATGCCGCCCCGCGGCGTCCCGGCCAGGCCGCCTCAGTTGGCGAAGGCCGACTGCGGCGCCTTGTAGGCCTTCATGAAAATCGTGACCGCGCTGTCGACGCGCCGCGCGATTTCCTCGGGTCCCGGGCTGTCGATCACGCCGAACAGCACGCTGCGCATGACGCCGCTCTGCGACAGCTCGACGAACTGCTGCGCCGCCAGCAGGCAATCCTCGATCTCCAGAATGCCGGCCTTGGTCTGGGCGTCCAGATATTTGGCCAGCAATTGCGTGCAGAGCATCGGGCCGTTCGAATAGAATTCCGCCCCGACTTCCGGCATCCTGTTGATGATCGAGAACACCGACCGCATCGCCTTGATGTAGTAGGGCTTGGTCAGGATCGTGCAAAGCTCGCGGCCGAATTTCTTCAGCACCGCCTCGACATCGTGATTCTCGAAATCGAGCATCACGATCCGGAACAGTTCCTCGCGCTTCTCGGCCGAGATCAACTCGATGAAGAGGCGCTCCTTGTTTTCAAAGTAGACATAGAGCGTGCCCTTGGAGACGCCGGCTGCGCGCGCGATGTCGTTCATGCTCGCCGCGTCGAAGCCCTTCTCGAGGAAGACCTGGCTGGCACCGCGCATGATCTGTTCGCGTTTGCGCGAATCCTGCCCCGCTCCGCCCTCTTCGGCGTCACGGGTGGTGTCGACGAGTGACACGGCCATTCTCCTTCGCCGCGGGCCGTCTGCTCGATGCAGCGTCGAGTCAGGCCCCGCATTTTCTGAATTCCAAAGTACCAAGAAGCGGTTGCCAATCCAACCGGCACCGCCCCTTGTGCTGCGGTGCAAGATTTTTTTGACCGAACCGTTCAGTTCGATCTTGATTTAACCCCTCAATGGGACTAATTCAAGCGCCATTGACCGAACGGTTCGGTCAAACCCTATTCCCGGGGCTGAAAGACAGGAGACGAGTCATGGCAAAGGTCGCACTTGTCGAGACCCCTGAAGATACCGGCGTTTCCGAGCTGGAGCCGATCCAGCGCCGCACCGCCGAAGCCACACCGCCGCCGCCGGCGGCTGCGCCCATTGCCGAGCGGCCCTCCGCGCCCGGCAACAGCGGCGAAGCCAAGCCTGCGATCGCCCCACCCCCGGCCAAGCGCGGCGGGCGGCGGCGGTTTCTTCTCCTGACCGTCGGCGTCGTCGCGATCGCGGCCGGCGCCTATTTCGGCCACGAATGGTGGACGGTCGGCCGCTTCATGGTCTCGACGGACGACGCCTATGTCGGCGCCGACACCGCGACCGTGGCGCCGCGCCTGCCCGGCTACGTCACCAGCGTCGCCGTCGCCAACAACACCGCGGTGAAGACGGGCGACCCGCTTGTCTATCTGGACGATGCCGACCAGAAGCTGGCCGTCGAGGCGGCACAGAACCAGATCGCCGCCCAGCAGGCCGCCATCGACCGCATCGACCGCCAGATCGAGGCCGGCCAGGCCGGCGTCGCGCAGGCCCGCACGTCGATTGCCTCGGCCAATGCCGACGCCGAACTCGCCGTGGCGGATCTCGGCCGCGCCACCGCGCTCGCCAAGAACCAGTTCGCGACGCAGCAGGCGCTGCAGCAGGCGCAGGCGACCAAGGACAAGACCGCCGCCGCCGTGGAATCGGCCAAGGCTGGCCTGACCACGGCCGAGGCCAATGTCGCGGTGCTGCAGGCGCAGCGCGTCGAGGCGCAGCGCGCGCTCGACCAGGATCAGACGACGCTGGCGCAGAAGAAGCTGGATCTCGAGCACATGGTCGTGCGCGCGCCGTTCGACGGCGTGATCGGCAACCGCGCCGTCAATCCGGGCCAGTATGTCGCCACCGGCCAGCGCCTGCTGGCATTGGTGCCGCTGCAGGACGTCTATGTCGACGCGAACTTCAAGGAGACGCAGCTAGACCGCATCCGGCCGGGCGCGACCGCGAGCGTCAGCGTCGACGCCTATTCGGACGGCACGATCGAAGGCGTCGTCGACAGCGTCGCACCCGCATCGGGCGCCGTGTTCAGCCTGCTGCCGCCCGACAACGCCACCGGCAACTTCACCAAGATCACCCAGCGCGTGCCGGTCCGCATCCGCATCCCGGCCGCCGAGGCCGCGAAGGGCCATCTCCGTCCCGGCCTGTCGGTCGTCGTCGACATCGACAGCCGCACCGGCGGTGAGACCAAGGCGGCCGCCGCCAACTGAAAGCAGCTTCTCCCCATCGGGGAGCGCTTCGAGAGGGGAACCGGTCCTGTCGTCCCTACCGGCTTTCCGGCTCCCCTCTCGTTGAAATCGACCGTCCCCGCACGGCCGTGATGCCGGCGCCGACGCCGGCGCCCATTCGGGGCTGACGCCCGAGGAGACGATCATGGCCGGACCCCAACAGCCCGCCCTGCCCGAAATGACGCCGCGCCGCACGCTTGGCTTCGTCGCCATGGCCGTCGGCATGTTCATGGCGATCCTCGACATCCAGATCGTCTCGTCGTCGCTGACCGAGATCCAGGCGGGCCTTTCCGCCAGCGCGCAGGAAATCTCCTGGGTGCAGACGGCCTACCTGATCGCCGAGATCATCATGATCCCGCTCTCGGGCTTCCTCGGCCGCGCGCTCTCGACCCGCTATCTCTTCGCCATCGCCGCCGGCGGCTTCACCATCACCTCGATCGGCTGCGCCACGTCGAACTCGATCGGCGAGATGATCGTCTGGCGCGCGCTGCAGGGCTTCATCGGCGGCGGCATGATCCCGGCCATGTTCGCGGCCGCCTTCACGATCTTCCCGCCCAATCGCCGCGCCATGGTCTCGGCCATCGTCGGCCTGATCGCGACGCTGGCGCCGACCGTCGGCCCGACCATTGGCGGCTATCTCACCAACATCTTCTCCTGGCACTGGCTGTTCCTGGTCAACGTGATCCCCGGCCTCGCCGTCACGATCGGCGTGCTCAGCTTCGTCGACTGGGACAAGCCCAATTTCAAGCTGCTGCAGCGCTTCGACTATATCGGCCTGATCACGCTCGCCGCCTTCCTCGGCAGCCTCGAATACGTGCTCGAGGAGGGCTCGGCCAATGACTGGTTCCAGGACGAGACCATCGCCGCGCTGGCCGTGGTGACCGTAGTCGCAGGCGTGCTGTTCTTCTGGCGGGTGCTGAAGACCGACGAACCGATCGTCGACGTGCGCGCCTTCCAGAACCGCAACTTCGCGACCGGCGCGCTGTTCTCCTTCATGCTCGGCGTCGGCCTCTACGGCTTGGTCTACCTCTATCCGGTCTATCTCGCCCGCGTGCGCGGCTATGATTCGCTGCAGATCGGCGAGACCATGTTCGTCACCGGCCTGTTCATGATGATGACGGCACCGATCGTCGGCCGCCTCGGCCAGAAGATGGACCCGCGCTACATGATGGCGTTCGGCCTGTCGCTGTTCGCGCTTTCCTGCCTCGAACTGGTGCCGATCACCAAGGACTGGGCGTTCAGCGAGCTGTTCATCCCGCAGGCCATGCGCGGCGTCGCGCTGATGACGTCGATGATGCCCGTCTCGATGCTGGCGCTCGGCACGCTGCCGCCCGAGCGGATGAAGAACGCCTCCGGCCTCTTCAACCTGACGCGCAACCTCGGCGGCGCGGTCGGCCTCGCCGTCATCACGACGATCCTCAACAACCGTTGGGACCTGCACATCACCCGACTGCACGAGCAGG
>JAFKJZ010000422.1 GCA_017305815.1 Hyphomicrobiales bacterium | reverse complement strand
CTTCGCCATCAGGTCGGCGGTGGCGGGCGCGACGACGATCAGGTTCGCCTCGCGGGCGAGCCGGATATGGCCGACATCCTGCTCGGATTCGCGGTCGAACAGGTCCGTGTAGACCGTGCCGCCGGCGAGCGCGCCGGCCGCGAGCGGCGTGATGAACTCGGTCGCGCCGCGGGTCATGACGACGCGCACCGTGGCGCCGCGCTCCTTCAGCCGGCGGATCAGGTCGAGGCTTTTGTAGGCTGCGATGCCGCCCGCTATGATGAGCAGGATGCGCTTGCCCCGAAGCGTCGCGTCAATATCCGCCATGATGCTTCCCCGCTCGATCTGGCGCGTCGATGCGCCGGATCAGGTGAACATATTCCAGGCTAGCAGCACAACCGCCACCCAGACGCCGATCGTCAGCCAGCGATTGCCGCGGCCCTCGGCGCGGCCGATCGCCTCGACGGTTTCCGGCGACAGCGTGATGCCGTCGCGCGTCGCGTCGCTCAGCTGCGCCGCGATCCGGGCGCCGTTCTGCAGCAGCGCCGGCAGGCCCGTCGCGGCGCGGCCGAGATCGGCGATGCCGGAGCCCGCTTCCTGCAGCTTGCCGAGCGGACCGAGATTGCGCTCGATCCATTCGCGCACCACCGGCTCGGAGGCCGCCCACATGTCGAACTCGGGATCGAGCGAGCGGGCGACGCCTTCGACGACGACCATGGTCTTCTGCAGCATCAGCAGTTCCGGCCGCGTCTGCATGTCGAAGAGCTCGGTCACCTCGAACAGCAGCGTCAGCAGCTTGGCCATCGAGATGTCGCTGGCCGGCTGGCCGTGGATCGGTTCGCCGATGGCGCGCAGCGCCTGGGCGAAGTCTTCCGGCGCATGGCGGGCCGGGACATAGCCGGCTTCCATGTGCACTTCGGCGATGCGCAGATAGTCGCGCTTGAGAAGTCGACCGCGGCGGCGTCGCCGGCCGCGGCGACGAACAGGTTGCCCTGGTGCATGTCGGCATGGAAGAAGCCGTCGCACATCGCGTGGCGCAGGAAGGCCTGCATCAGCCGCCGGGCGACCGCCTTCAGGTCATGGCCGGCCGCCTCGATGCCGGCGGGGTCCGAAAGCTTGACGCCGTCGATCCATTCGAGCGTCAGCACGTCGCGCGCCGTCCGCGCCCAGTCGACTTTTGGCACGCGGAAGCCGGGGTCGCCCTTCGTGCGCTCCGCCATTTCGGAGAGCGCCGCCGCCTCGAGGCGAAGGTCCATCTCCATCGAGACCGAACGGGCCAGCGTGTCGACGACGGCGATCGGCTTCAGCCGCTTCATCGCCGGATCGATCCGCTCAACCAGATGCGCGCCGGCATAGAAAGTCTCGAGGTCGCGGTGGAAGCGGGCGCGCACGCCCGGCCGCAGCACCTTGACCGCGACGGCGTGCCGGCTGCCATCGCGCTCGACCACCTCGGCCTTGTGCACCTGGGCGATCGAAGCGGCGGCGAGCGGCGGCGAGAACGAGGCGAAGATGGTCTCGACCGGCCGGCCGAAATTCTTCTCGATCACGACGCGCGCCGCGGGCTCGCCGAACGGCTCGATCTCGTCGCGCAACCGGCCGAGCGCATCGGCGACATCCTCGCCGACGAAATCGGGCCGGGTCGCCATGAACTGGCCGAGCTTCACATAGGAGGGGCCGAGTTTGTTCAGCGCCGCGGTGATGCGCTCGCCGCGGTCGTGGGCGGCGGCCGAGCGGCGCTCCAGCAGGCGGCCGACGCGAACGCCGAGCCGGGCCGGCGGCGGCACGTCGTCGATGTCGACCAGGCTGAACGCGCCCTCGCGCGCCAGAACGAAGCCGGCCGCTGCCAGGCGGAAGAGAGCGGCGATGCCGAGCGCCATTGCGTCAGATTTTCCAGCCCGAGTGGATGGCGGCGATGCCGCCCGTCAGATTGCGATAGGAGACCTTGGCGAAGCCCGCCTGCCGGATCATCTCGGCGAAGCGCTCCTGATGCGGGAAGCGGCGGATCGATTCGACCAGGTAGCGATAGCTTTCGGAATCACCGGCGACCACCTTGCCCATCGCCGGGATCAGGTTGAACGAATAGAAATCGTAGATCTTGTCGAGGCCGGGCACGTCGACGTCGGAGAACTCCAGGCAGAGGAAGCGGCCGCCCGGTTTCAGCACGCGGTGGGCCTCCCTCAGCGCCTGGTCGATGCGCGGCACGTTGCGGATGCCGAAGGCGATCGTATAGGCGTCGAAGCGGTTGCTCTCGAAGGGCAGCTCCTCGGCATTGCCCTCGACGAAGCTGACATGGTCGGCGAGGCCGCGCTTCTCGGCGCGCTCGCGGCCGACTTCCAGCATCGAGGCATTGATGTCGCAGACAGTGGCGGTCGCCGACTTGTGCGAGCGCTCGACGATGCGGAACGAGATGTCGCCGGTGCCGCCGGCGACATCGAGCACCTCGAAGGGGCGGTTGCGCGGCGGCGTCAGCCACGACACCATCGCGTCCTTCCAGACGCGGTGCAGCCCGGCCGACATGAAGTCGTTCATCAGGTCGTAGCGCGAGGCGACCTTGTGGAAGACGTCATTGACCATGCCCTGCTTGGCATCGACGTCGACATCGCGGAATCCGAAGGAGGCGCGGCCCGTTCCGGGCGTCTCGCTGCGAGATTCGGTCGCCATGGCGTCCCACTCCTTATATTACGCATGTGAGCCAGAGATCGCTTGGACGGGTCGCGCCGCGGAGAAGCGGCGCCCCCCCGCCCGATCTCGGGAAAATCGAAGTCCTTGATAACCGAAGCGCCCTTCATGCGCCACGGCCCCGACACCCGCAGAGTTGACGCAGCCTAAATGCCAGAACTTCCCGAGGTAGAAACCGTCCGCCAGGGCCTCGCCCCCGCAATGGAAGGCGCCGTGATCGACCGGCTGGAGCAGCGCCGGCCGGACCTGCGCTTTCCCTTTCCCGAGCGCTTCGCCGAGCGGCTGACCGGACGGCGCATCGACGGGCTGGGGCGGCGGGCCAAATATCTGCTTGCCGATCTCGACGACGGCAGCGTCGTCATCATGCATCTCGGCATGTCGGGCTCGTTCCGCGTCGAGGAGGGGCCGCTCGCCGAACCGGAGATGCCGGGCGCTTTCCATCATCCGCGCGGAAAAGCGCTGGCGCATGACCACGTCGTCTTCCATCTCTCGAACGGCAAGCGCGTCATCTATAATGACCCTCGCCGCTTCGGCTTCATGGATCTCGCCTCGCGCGCCGGCATCGAGACGGCGCGCCATCTCGCCGGCCTCGGCGTCGAGCCGGTCGGCAACGCCTTCGACGGCAAGGTCCTGCATCGCCTGTTCGAGGCGAAGAAGGCGCCGCTGAAGGCGGCCCTCCTCGACCAGGGCCTGATCGCCGGGCTCGGCAATATCTATGTCTGCGAAGCGCTCAACATGTCCGGCCTGTCGCCGGAGCGGGCCGCTGGCTCGCTCACCGCGAAAGCCGCCGACCGGCTGGCGGCGGCGATCCGCGAGGTGCTGGCGGCCGCGATCGCCGCCGGCGGCTCGTCGCTGCGCGACCACCGCCAGGCGAATGGCGAACTCGGCTATTTCCAGCATTCGTTCCGCGTCTACGACCGCGAGGGCGAACCCTGCCCGAAGCTCGACTGTTCCGGCGTGATCGAGCGCAAGGTGCAGTCCGGTCGCTCCACCTTCTTCTGCGCCACCTGCCAGAAATGATCTTCCTCCCGCGTGGCTCGCGGGAGGAGGGGAGCCGGCGCCCTTGAAGGTCCGGGACGCGTCGGCTAGGCGTTTGCCTCGATCTGCCCTTCGCGCCGCCCTCGCCGGCGGAGCAGGGCACAACCGGAAGAGCGGAGCGCGCCATGGCTTATGAGACCATCCTTGTCGAGACGCGGGACGCCGTCGGTCTCATCCGCCTGAACCGTCCCAAGGCGCTGAACGCGCTGAGCCGCCAGCTGATCGCCGATCTGAACGCCGCGCTCGACGCCTTCGAGGCGGACGACGCCATCGGCGCGATCGTGCTGACCGGATCCGAGAAGGCGTTCGCCGCCGGCGCCGACATCAAGGAGATGCAGGCGCTCGGCTATGTCGACGTCTTCCTCGACGATTT
Organism: Hyphomicrobiales bacterium; assembly: GCA_017305815.1. Lineage (GTDB taxonomy): Bacteria > Pseudomonadota > Alphaproteobacteria > Rhizobiales > Kaistiaceae > Kaistia > Kaistia nematophila. The sequence goes on along the minus strand of JAFKJZ010000422.1, from coordinate 2,381 downwards.
CGTCGCGCATTGGGAGCGGCTGTCGCGCGTGCGCAAGCCGGTCGTCGCGGCGGTCGCCGGCTTTGCGCTCGGTGGCGGCTGCGAGCTGGCGCTGATGTGCGATCTTGTCATCGCCGCTGACAACGCGAAATTTGGCCAGCCTGAGATCACGCTGGGCCTGATCCCGGGCGCCGGCGGCAGCCAGCGCCTCGCCCGCTCGGTCGGCAAGGCGAAGACGATGGACATGGTCCTGACCGGCCGGATGGTCGACGCGACCGAGGCGGAGCGGATCGGCCTGGTCTCGCGCGTCGTGCCGGCGGCCGAGTTGGTCGAGCAGGCGCTGGCGGCGGCGCAGAAGATCGCCGCGTTGTCGCGCCCGTCTGTGCTGATGGCCAAGGAGGCGGTCAACCGCGCCTTCGAAAGCCCGCTTTCCGAAGGCATCCGTACCGAGCGTCGGCTGTTTCATTCGCTCTTCGCCACCGAGGATGCGCGCGAGGGCATGGCGGCCTTTCTCGACAAGCGGCCGGCCGCGTTCCGCAACCGCTGAATCCGGCGCTTCCCGATTGACGCCGCGCGGGCAGACGACTATAAGCCCGCCATGAACCCGGGCGGCCGCGAAGCCGCCCCTTCCGTTTAGCCCGAATTCCGCGTGGGTTTGTGGCACGGAAAGTCCAACGAACCGCTTTTTCAGGAAGGCCCCTCATGGCCAATACGCCGTCCGCCAAGAAGGCGACCCGCAAGATTGCTCGCCGTGCCGAGGTCAACCGCACCCGTCGCAGCCGCATGCGCACCTTCATCCGCAAGGTTGAGGAGGCGATCGCTTCCGGCAACGCTGCCGCCGCCGCCGATGCGCTCAAGAGCGCCCAGCCGGAACTGATGCGCGCTGCCCAGAAGGGCGTGCTGCACAAGAACACCGCTTCCCGCAAGGTTTCGCGCCTTGCCGCTCGCGTGAAGGCGATCTCCGCCTGATCTCAGAGTTCTGGGGATTGACAAAAAGCCCGGCTTCGGCCGGGCTTTTTTGTTATGCGGGTAAGTGACTGCCTTGCCTCAGAAATGCCGTTTTGGCCATGGCGCGAGCGCCGACGGCCAGACTGCTTCGCAGCATTTGATAAACAAAATCAATGACTTGCGTTGCGGTCCGATCGGTCTCCATCGACTCGGGCGGATTCTGGGCGAGTCAAGAGGCGCGGGTCGAATATTTTTCGCCTGCTTCGGATCTTTTCTCGGTCCCGGCGGACGCCATCTGAACCCTTTGAGTCGTAAGGGATTCGGACGGGCTGGCGGGAGTGAGGGGGCGGAAGGCAGGGGGTGCGGCGCGGGGGCGCGGGCGAATCTTGGCCCATCGCCGTTGCGAGCCACCAACCCCCTGTGTATTTTCCTGTTCATGGAGACGGCGACAGCAGTCGTCCTCCGCCGGACGGGTGAGCCGGCCATTATTCAAACGGGCGTTTCTCGCCCCTGAAAGTTTAGGGGCGTACAGGCAGTGAAAGCGCGGACATTAAGTTTACTCTATATGTAGTGTTTATGCGTATTTAACTGCTTCCGCGTTCTGGAAGAACCTCCACCACCCTGTATCAACTTAGCGTTTTACACATAGCCCATGATCTGACGGTCATGTGCGTGAGGGGGCAGTATGTCTCGTTCGCCTGCCGGCAGCTTCGCCGGCGACGTTTCGGCCGATGAGGCTTGGGAAGGTCTTTCCAGCGAGCCGCAGTCGATGCTGATCGATGTTCGGACCCGGGCCGAGTGGGCCTATGTCGGCATCGTCGATCTGAGCGCGATCGGCAAGGAGACGCTGCTGGTGGAGTGGCAGAGCTACCCGACGATGGCGGTCAACGCCGACTTCGCCGAGGTGCTGGCGGCCGAGCTGGACCGGCGCGGCGTCGGCCGCGAGACGGCCCTGTATTTTCTGTGCCGGTCCGGCGCGCGCAGCCTCGCGGCGGCGAACGCCCTGGCCGATGCCGGTTACGACCGGTGCTTCAACATTGCCGGCGGCTTCGAAGGGCCGCTGGACGAGGGCCGACATCGTGGTTCCGTGGATGGCTGGAAAGCCGCGGGACTGCCTTGGGTCCAATCATGAATAGATGCCATTCGATACGAGAGGGGCTCAGATGCGCGACGACAGGACTGGCGAATTCGGATCGGGGGCTTCGGCCCTGCGGGCTCTCGCCGTCGATGAGGTTCAGCCGATGAGCGGTCGTGCCGATGCGGTGCTGTGGGAGCGCGTCAAGACGCGGCTCCGGACCGAGCTGGGCGAGGACGTCTTTTCGAGCTGGTTCGCCCGGGTCGAATTCGAGGGCGCGGATGGCGCCTCGGTCAACCTGTCGGTGCCGACCCGGTTCCTGAAGTCCTGGATCCAGTCGCACTATTTCGACAAGCTGCTCGGCCTCTGGACGGCGGAA
>JAFKJZ010000421.1 GCA_017305815.1 Hyphomicrobiales bacterium | reverse complement strand
TGATCGACGAACGAACCGGCGAGATTGCCGTCCACCTCGGCGCCCACCACGGCCTCAACGGCGCGCTTCTCGCGCTGTCGGCCCTGATCCTGGGCCGAGCGATGCCCTCACTCCGCCACGCTCGGCTCCGACGCCAACCTGGCGGCGATCAAGACCTTGACCCAGTCGGTCAAGCGCGAGGCCCTGGTGATGGCGTTCTCGGACGTGTTCCTCGTGCTCGCCGTCATCTTCGCGGGAATAGTCCTGCTGGTCCCGCTGGCGCAGAAGCCGCAGGGCGCACCGGCAGGCGGCGGGGGCGGCCACTAGGCCGTCCCTGTTCATCCTCCGGGTTCCTGCCACTCGCCCCTCGCTCGATCCAAGACCGCGGATTGAGATCGGCGGGCAACAGGACTAGTGTCGGGTGCCCTGACTGAACCAGATTCCTCAGGCGCCCCTCTTGCCCGGCCCACCCCCGGCGGGCGCACAATCACATTGGCGATATTCCATGGATGCTTCCGTTTCCTCGCGCCCAGGTCCGGCTCCGCTCGACCATGCGACCGTTCGCTCGATCGTCCTCGGCGTCATGCTGGCCATGTTCCTGGCCGCTCTCGACCAGACCATCGTGGCAACCGCGCTGCCGACCATCGGCCGCGAGCTCGGTGACCTGCAGAACATCGCCTGGGTCGTGACCGCCTACTTGCTGTCATCGACGGCGGTGACGCCGCTCTACGGCAAGCTCAGCGACATCCATGGCCGGCGCACGGTGCTGCTGATCGCCATCGCCATCTTCATCGTCGGGTCGATCGCCTGCGCGCTGGCGCCAACCATGACCGGGCTGATCCTCGCCCGTTTCCTGCAGGGTCTCGGCGGAGGCGGCCTGATCTCGCTGGCCCATACGATCACGGGCGACGCGATCCCGCCCAAGGAGCGCGCCAAGTACATGGGCTATTTCGGCGCCGTCTTCGCCAGCGCCAGCGTCGCCGGCCCGGTGCTGGGCGGCGTGCTTTCCGAGGCGCTGCACTGGTCGGTCATCTTCTGGATCAACCTGCCGCTCGGCCTCATCGCCTTCGCCATGACGTTCAACGCACTGAAGAAGCTGCCGCGCAACGATCGCCCGCACCGGCTCGACGTGGTCGGCGCCGTGCTGCTGGTGGCGGCGGCCGTGCTGCTGCTGCTGGCGCTGAGCTGGGGCGGCGTCAACTATCCGTGGGGCTCGCTGCCGATCATCTCGCTCCTGCTGGCCTCGGCGGCGGCGTGGGTGCTCTTCGTCGCTCGCGTCCTGACAGCGCCGGAGCCATTCCTGCCGGTCGGCGTGCTGCGCGACCAGGTGGTGGCGACGGCGACGCTCGCCGGCTTCTTCGGCATCGGCACCATGGTCGGCCTGTCGATCTACATGCCGCTGTTCTTCCAGTCGGTGCTGCATCTGTCGGCGGCGGAATCGGGCTTCGCGCTGATCCCCCTCTCGATCGGAACGGTGTTCGGCGCCCAGTTCTCCGGCCGCGTCATGGCCCGCGTCCAGCACTACAAGCGCTCGCCGACCATCGGCCTGGCCGTCGCGATGATCCTGACCGCCCTGCTCGCCGCCTTTGCCGGCCGGATGGACGTGATCTCGATCGAGATCGTCCTGGCCTTCATCGGCGACGGCCTCGGCACGATATTCCCGGTGACGATCGTGGTGGCCCAGAACGCCGTGCAGGCGCCTCACCTCGGTCCCGCGCCGGCGAAGATCAACTTCATGCGCTCGCTCGGCAGCGCCATCCTGGTCGCAGCCTTCGGCGCGATCTTCCTCGCCGGCCTCGGTGCGATCTCCGGCGGCGAAGGCGGATCGGTCGAGGCCAAGATTGCCGCAGCAGCCGGGGCCGGCATTTCGCTCGCCGGCGCTTTCCGTGGCGTGTTCATCGCGGCGACGATCTGCATCGCCATTTCGCTGGCGCTGCTCGCAATCATGGAAGAGCGCCCGCTGCGCAGCACCCGCGGCCCCGCCCCTTCGGCGGTCGAGGTCTAGACGCACAAGGCCCCAACCCGAGCGGTCGGGTTGGGGAGATACCGGAAGTCGATCGCGCACTGAAACACGCCGGACGGCTACGGGCTTTCGGAATTGGCCTCATGAAAGCGGATGCGGTTGCCGAACGGATCCGGCACCTGCACCATGCGGGCGTCAAAGCCGGTATCCTGAAGCCCCGGGCGCGAATAGCCATACTTCTTGGCCAGAAGCTCGCGGTGGAAGGCCTCGATCCCGCGCATCCAGACGAACACGGTCGAGCCAGGGCTGGCGTCGCCGTGATGCTCGGAGAGATGCAGCACCGCGCCGGCGCGCGAGATCTGCGCATAGAGCGGCATGCCCTCGCCGTAGCGATGCTCCCAATCGACATGGAAGCCGAGGAAATCGCGATAGAATTCCATCGCCTTGGCGATGTCGAAGATCCGCAGGATCGGGATCACCCGAGTGAATTGCAATCCGTCCGCCGCGGCAGCCTTGATCGGGTCGGCTTCGGCGGCGATCGCCGCCGCGAGGACGTTCCAGTCGTCGAGCCCGAACTGGCGGGCTACGATCTCGAGCGTTTCGCTGTGGGTGAGTTCGATATCGCGCTCGGCCATCACCGCCCGCAGCGCCTTTGCCATGGATTTGGCATCGCGAAAATCGCGCATACAACCTGTTCCTTGCCTCAGGGCGAACGCAGTCACGTCAGTGCTTGCATTGCTGAGGCGTTCGCCGGGGCCAACGGATCAGGTTCGGTTCATCCGGTGCATTCACCATACCCCGAAGGGCGCAAGCGGCAGGCTGCACCAGCCTGCCGCGATCTTAGTCGACGCGGTCGACGCGTCAATCGGGCCGGATCAATCGATCAGCTTGTAGGCCGGCACCGTCAGGAACGGCTCGAAGGTCTTGGCCGTCGACAGCTTGGCGAACAGGCTGATCGCCTCGGGGAAGCGACCGGCGGCATAATTGTCCGGACCGACCTCACCCTTCACCACTTCCATCTCCTCGGCCAGCGCGCGGCGGAACAGTTCCTCCGTCACCTTCTGGCCGTCTTCCAGCGTCGCCTCGAAGTTCAGCTGCTGCCAGATCTGGGCACGGCTGATCTCGGCCGTCGCCGCATCTTCCATCAGGTTGTAGATCGGCACCGCGCCGCGACCGCGCAGCCATGCCTCGATATACTGGACGCCGACGCGGATGTTGTGGCGCAGGCCCTCTTCCGTGCGGGTGCCGTCATGGATCGCGAGCATGTCCTTCTGGCCGAAGGAAACCTCCTCGCGCAGGCGCGAGAGCTGGTTCGGCGTCGGCATCAGGCGATCGAACACTTCCATGGCGACCGGCACGAGGTCGGGATGCGCCACCCAGGTGCCGTCATGGCCGGCATTGGCCTCGCGCTCCTTGTCGGCGCGCACCTTGGCGAAAGCCGCCTCGTTGGCCTCGGGATTGTTCTTGATCGGGATCTGCGCCGCCATGCCGCCCATGGCGAAGGCGCCGCGGCGGTGGCAGGTCTTGATCAGGAGTTCCGAATAGGCGAGCAGGAAGGCCTTGCCCATGACGACCTGGCCGCGATCCGGCAGCAGGAACGCCTTGTTGTTGCGCAGCGTCTTGATGAACGAGAAGATGTAGTCCCAGCGGCCGCAATTGAGGCCGGCCATGTGATCCTTCAGCTCGTAGAGGATCTCGTCCATCTCGAAGGCCGCCGGCAGCGTCTCGATCAGCACGGTCGCCTTGATCGTGCCATGCGCGAGGCCAAGCGCCTCCTCGGCATAGGTGAAGACCTCGTCCCAGAGACGGGCCTCCAGATGGCTCTCGGTCTTGGGCAGGTAGAAATACGGGCCCGAACCCTGCGCCAGCGCCGCCTTGGCGTTGTGGAAGACATAGAGGCCGAAATCGACCAGCGAGCCGGATGCGTCCATGCCGTCGAAGGTGATGTGGCGCTCGGGCAGGTGCCAGCCGCGCGGACGGATGATCAGCACGGCCGGATTGGCGCCGAGCTTGTAGGCCTTGCCGGTGCGCGGATCGGTGAAGTCGATCCGGTTTTCCCAGCGATCCCTGAGATTGAGCTGGCCCTCGACCATGTTGGCCCAGACCGGCGAGGAGGCATCCTCGAAGTCGGCCATGAAAACCTTCGCGCCCGAGTTCAGCGCGTTGACGATCATCTTGCGGTCGACCGGGCCGGTGATCTCGACGCGACGATCCTGCAGGTCGGCCGGGATCGGCGCGACCTTCCAGTCGCCTTCGCGGATCGCCTTGGTCTCGGGCAGGAAGTCCGGCAGGCCGCCATTGTCGAAGAAGACCTGGCGCTCGTTGCGGAACTCGAGCAGGGCCCGGCGCTTGGCGTCGAACCGGCCGTGCAGTTCGGCGACGAAGGCGAGCGCCTCCGGCGTCAGGATCTCGTCGAAGCGGGGGCCCAGGGCGCCCTTGACGACCAGGCGTTCGGCATTGGTGGCGGACATGACAACTCCTCGGTGGGAACGTTGGAGCGACTATGCCACGCCACCGTCTTCAACTGAACCTGCACGATCAGGGCAGAACTTGTTCCGAATTGGAAAAGGTCAGCCTATTGGCCGCGAAAGCGGGCGATGCGGGTGGAAAATCGCGCGCCGCCGCCGCAGGGTCTTCCGCCGCGATGATGGCGGAGACAATGGCGAGGCCATCGGCGCCCGCTGCCAGCGTCGGTTCGACATGCTCCGGCTTCAGGCCGCCGATGGCGACGACGGGCAGGCCCACCGTCCTCTTGACGCGACCGAGATGCTCGAAGCCGATCGGATCCGGCGCATTCGGCTTGGTCGAGGTGGCGAAGACCGGGCCGACACCGAGATAGTCGATCGGGCCGAGTTCTTCCGGCGTCAGTTCGTGCATCTGCGCCGCCGACAGGCCGAGGATGCGATCCGGGCCGATCAGCTCGCGCACTTTGGCGACCCGCATGTCGCTCTGGCCGACATGCACGCCATCGGCGTCGACCGCCAGCGCGACGTCGACGCGATCATTGATGATGAGCGGGATGCCGCGCGGCCGCAGCAAGTCGACCAGCGCCGACGCCGTCGCGACGAAATCGCGGGTCGAACCCTGCTTGAAGCGGTGCTGGACGAGCGTGACGCCGCCATCAATGGCGGCGCGGACGGTCTCGACGACGCCGCGCGGCCCGGCAAGATCCTCGTCGGTGACGAGATAGAGCGAAAGATCGAAAGGACGGCTCATCAGACATTCACCTCTTCAACGGTCTTGATCGTGGCGTAACGCTCGAGCATGCCGGCATCGGCGGCGTGGAGCGCATCGCACAGTTCGGCGGGAAGGTGTCCCGGCCCGGTCACGCGCGCAGCGGCCGCGGCGCCGGCGGCGCCATAGACGGCGAGCGCCGCCACGGCGGCCTCGAAGCGCGGACGCACGGCGGCGAACGCCGCCACGGTCGCCGAGAGCGCGCAGCCGAGAGCGGTCGAAAGCGGCATCAGCGGACTGCCGCCGGTGACCGCCACCACCGTATCCCCGTCCGTGACGTAGTCGGTCTCGCCGGTGATGGCGACGACCGCGCCGCTGGCGCGCGCCAGCGCCTTGCCGGCTGCGAGCGCCGCATCGGACGAGGCGGTCGAATCGACGCCCTTGCCCCCT
>JAFKJZ010000420.1 GCA_017305815.1 Hyphomicrobiales bacterium | reverse complement strand
AACAGCGCCAGCATGCCCGGATCGGGCTGCGATTGCGCGCACATGAACTCCCAGAATGCCTCGCGTCCGAACAGGCGCGGCTCATTGAAGATCACCCGGTCGAGATAGCCGTCGAGGCCGAGATAGCCTCTTTCATAGGCGTCGACATGCGCCTGATGCCGGGTCTCCATGACGTCCCAGTCGAGCCTGAACGTTTCGGCCGCGCGGCGACGCGATCCGTGGTCCCAGCCATTGGTGAGCAGGACGCCGCCTAAAGCGAGGAACAGCGTTGTGATCGGCGCGGGCTCCGTCACGAGGCTTACTCCCCGGCGTCCGAAAGCGCGGAGCGCGTCGTCGCCTGCGGGGTGATCGGCGTCTTGCCCTCCAGATGGCCGCCGAAGCCGAACCGCATCGCCGACAGCATCTTGTCGCCGAAATGCAGCTCCATCCGGGTTCGGAAGCGGGCATAGAGCGAAGCGGTGAGGACATCGGCCGGTACGGCCTCCTCGATCGCCGCCTGCACGGTCCAGCGGCCCTCGCCGGAATCCTGCACGAAACCGGAGAATTCCTGCAGCTGCGGGTCGCGCGCCAGCGCGGCGGCGCCGAGGTCGAGCAGCCAGGAGGTGATGACGCTGCCGCGCCGCCAGACCTCGGCGATCTCCGCGATGTCGAGCGTGAACCGCTCGTCTTCCGGCAACTCGGTCGAATCCTTGTTGCGCAGGATGTCGAAGCCTTCGGCATAGGCCTGCATCAGCCCGTATTCGATGCCGTTATGGACCATCTTGACGAAATGGCCGGAGCCGGCCGGCCCGGTGTGGATATAGCCGCGCTCGGCGCGGGAGACGGCGTCGCCGAGGCCGGGTGTGCGCGGGATGCTGCCGAGGCCGGGCGCCAGCGTCGCGAAGATCGGATCGAGATGCTCGACCGCCTCGTTTGTGCCTCCGATCATCATGCAGTAGCCGCGCTCGAGTCCCCAGACGCCGCCTGACGTGCCGCAATCGACATAGCGGATGCCCTTTTCGGCGAGGTGGCGGGCCCGGCGGATATCGTCCTTGTAGAAGGCGTTGCCGCCATCGATCAGGATGTCCTCGGCCTGCACCAGGCCTTCCAGTTCGGCGATGGTGTCTTCGGTGATCTTGCCGGCGGGCAGCATCAGCCAAATCGCGCGCGGCCGTTCCGTCAGCGACGACACCATCTCTTCCAGCGACCGGACGACGATCGCACCCTCCATGGCCAGCGCCTCGCCGGCGGTGGGATTGCGGTCGAAGACGACGCAACGATGACCGTCCCGCATCAGGCGGCGTGCAATGTTTCCGCCCATGCGTCCCAGTCCGATCACACCAATCTGCATTTCAATCGTTCCTCGCGAGAGAGTGTCGAAGGCAAGCTTGCGTAGGGAAGGGGCCTTTCGGGAAGATCGGGATCGGCCTTCCTGTCTTGGCCCCGGAGGGGTTCGGGAAGAGATAGCGCCGGCGTCGTCGCATTGTAGCCGCCATGGGCGCGGGCGATTTCGCCGGCTTGTCCGCGATGATAGCCGTTCCCTGTGACAGAGGGAATTTTGTGCATCACGGAACGGGCTTCCCGCCGCCCCGTTGTTGCTGGACCGGCGTGGTATCTTCGTGCCTGGAAAGATCCCGCCTCGTCGCGCCCCGCGACGGTTCCTGTCGGACAGGCAATCCGGATCGATCATGAAAAAGCTGGCCGTCTTCGACCTCGATGGAACGCTCGCCGAAAGCAAGTCGGCGCTCGATCCGGAAATGGCGGAATTGCTAGTGCGCCTGCTGGAGGTCGTCAAGGTCGCGATCATCTCCGGCGGCGCCTGGGAGCAGTTCGAGACCCAGGTGCTGAGCAACCTGCCGCAGGACGACCGTCTCATCGACCTGTCGATGCTGCCCACCTGCGGCACGCAGTTCTATAGCTATGACGGTGGCTGGAAGAAGCTCTACGCCGAAGACTTCAGCCCCGAGGAGAAGACGCAGATCATCGCGGCGCTCAACCGCGCGCTCGACGAAACCGGCTACCGTCCGGAGAAGCACTGGGGCGAACTGATCGAGGATCGTGGCAGCCAGATCACGCTTTCCGCGCTCGGCCAGCAGGCGCCGCTCGACGAAAAGAAGCAGTGGGACCCCGATTTCGCCAAGCGCAACCGGATCAAGGCGATCCTGCAGCCGCTGATCCCGCGCTTCTCGGTCAATCTCGGCGGCGCCACCTCGATCGACATCACCATGCCCGGCATCGACAAGGCCTATGGCATCCAGAAACTGCGGGATACGCTGGGCATTCCGATCGCCGACATGGTGTTCGTCGGCGATGCCATTTTCCCGGGCGGCAATGATTATCCCGCCAAGCAGGCGGGCGTCACCTCGATCCGCGTCCGCGATCCGGAGGAGACCAAGCGGGTCATCGAGGCCTTCCTTGCCTGCCTGGAGAAGGGCGCGCATCCGTGAGGGATTTCGAGCTGCAGCGGATCGGCCTGATCATGGAGCCGGCGGCGGGCGAGCCGAACGAGGCGGAGGGCGTGCTCAATCCAGCCGCCATCCGGGGACGGGACGGCCAGCTCTATCTGTTCCCGCGCCTGGTCGCGAAGGGCAATTTCTCCCGGATCGGCATCGCCCGCGTCCTGTTCGATGCGGCCGGCGATCCGAAGGGCGTCGAGCGCATGGGCATCGCGCTCGAACCCGAGGCCGATTACGAATTGCGGGAGAATGGCGGCGGTTGCGAGGATCCGCGCATCAGCTATGTCGAGGCGCTCGACCATTATGTGATGACCTATACGGCGCTGTCGTCGCGCGGGCCCCGGATCGCTATCGCCGTTTCCGACGATCTGCTGCACTGGCATCGGTTGGGGCTGGCGACATTCCGCAACTATCACGGCATCGGCTTCGTCGATGTCGATGACAAGGACGCCAGCATCTTCAGCGCGCTCGTGCCCGACCCGATGGGAAGGCCGACGCTCGGCCTGATCCATAGGCCGCTGTTCCCCGGAACCCGGCCGGAGGAGACCATCCACAAGCCGGCCTCGCAGCCGCAGGACACCTATCGCGAGTGCATCTGGATTTCCTATTGCCGGCTCGGCACCCAAGGCGGCAGGCCGCAACTCGGCCAGTTCGCCGAGCACCACCGGCTGATCTGCCCCGAGGCGATCTGGGAGCGCCTGAAGATCGGTGGCGGGGCGCCGCCCATTCCCTGCCGGCACGGCTGGCTGATGATCTATCACGGTGTCGGCGACATTTTTCATCCGAGCCTGCATGGCCGGAAGCTCTGCTACTCGGCCGGCGCGATGATCCTGTCGAAGGCCCATCCGAACCGGGTTGTCTATCGCTCTCCAGACCCGGTCCTGGTGCCCGATGGCCCGCTGGAATGGGAGGGGACGGTCGACAGCGTCGTGTTCCCGACCGGCGTCGACCGGCGCGACGATCTCGGCACGCCCGACCGCTTCGATGTCTATTACGGCATGGCCGACGACCGCATCGGTGTGGCGCGGCTTATGGTGCCGGAAGTGCTTCCGGCGGCTGGGTGACCGGGGTTCGAGGCGGACCGGACCGTTGCCGGGCCGGCCCGCCGCTTGGGCTATCCCTTCACCGCGCCGGCGGTCAGGCCGGCGACGATGTGCTTCTGCGCCGCGAAGAAGACGATGATCGTCGGCAGGATGGTGAGCGTGATGAAGGCGAGCACAAGCTGCCATTCTGTCGAGAATTCGCCCTGGTAGACCATGATGCCGAGCGGCCAGGGATACTTGCCCTCGGTGTTGAGCAGGATCAGCGGCAGCAGGTAGCTGTTCCAGGAATTGACGAAGGCGACGATGCCGACGGTCGCGAGGATCGGCCGCGAGAGCGGCAGCGTGATGTGCCAGAAATAGCGGATATAGCCGCAGCCATCGACGAGCGCCGCGTCGAAGAGCTCGTGCGGCACGTTCTGGAAGAACTTGCGGAACAGCATGATGCTCATGCCGAGCCCGAAGGCGACCTGCGGCAGCACGACGCCCCAATAGGTATCGAGCAAGCCGAGGTCGCGGATGCGGATGAACAGCGGCAGGATGGCGGTCGCGACCGGAAACATCAGCCCGATCAGGAAATAATTGAGCAGGAAGCCCGAGCCGAAGAACTTCACATGCGCGAAGGTGAAGGCGGCCATGGCGGCGACGGCAAGCGTCAGGATCACCGAAAGCACCGCGATGATCAGCGAGTTGCCGAGCATCTGCCAGTAGCGGGCGCTGGCGAGGATGTCGAGATAGTTGGACCAGATCCACTGGTTCGGCAGGCCGAACGGATTGACGCGGAGATCGCCCAGCGTCTTGAAGCCGCCGACCGCCGTGGTGAGCAGCGGCAGCAGCACCACCGCGGCGATCAGCAGGAGGCTCGCATAGAGATAGAGCCAGGTGACGAAGCTCATCCGGTGCTTGGAGAACACCTCGCGGCGGCGCCGCGCCGATGCGGCGGACGGCTTGGTGACGGGGTTTCCGGCGATGATGGTTTGATCAGTCATTGCGCATAAAGATCCGCTTGTAGCCGAAGGCGAGCGTGACGCAGATCACGAACAGGACCACGCCGACGGCGCTGCCGAAGCCGACCTTCATGCGGGTGATGCCGTAGGAATAGAGGAAGGTGACCATGGTCTGGGTGCTGTTCGACGGCCCGCCGCCGGTCAGCGGCATGATCATGTCGAAGAGCTGCAGCGAGCCGATCACCGAGAAGAAGACGGACAGGCGGATGGTCGGGGCCAGCAGCGGCAGCGTGATGTTGCGGAAGCGCTGCCAGCGCGTCGCGCCGTCCATCTCGGCCGCCTCGTAGTAGCTCTTGTCGATCGATTGCAGGCCAGCGATGAACAGCATCATGTGGAAGCCGAAATACTTCCAGACGATGACGCCTAGCACGGCGTAGATGGCGAGGCTCTTGTCGGCCAGCACATAGGGCGAGGCGACGTTGAAGAACGAGGCGATGGCGGCGAACAGGCCGTAGTCGCCGTCATAGACGAAGCGCCAGATCAGGCCGGCGGCGACGTCCGCCAGCACATAGGGCATGAAGAAGATCAGCCGGAACGACACCGCGCCGGGGATGCGGTGCGACACCATCGTCGCGAGCCAGAGCGCCAGCGGGATCTGGATCGCGATCGAGACGAGCATGATCAGCCCGTTGTTCATCAGCGCCTGGCGGAAGGCGCCGTTGCGAAACAGCAGCTCGAAGTTCTTCAGGCCGATGAATTTCTCGGGCAGGCCGTAGCCGCTCCAGTCGTACAGGCTGTACCAGGCCGCTTCGCCCATCGGCAGGATGACGAAGAGGGTGAAGATCAGCAGGGCAGGCGGCAGGAACAGGACGAGGACGGGGAGGGTCCCGTTGTTCCAGCGGCGGCCGCTGCGGCCGGGCGCATGCGCGGCAGTCATGGTTTGGGTCATCGGCCCGGGATCTCCGGCTGAAGAGGAAAGGCCGCCGCGGCGAGGGAAGCCGCGGCGGCGGGACGTCCGGGGCTAGTTTTCCAGCGCCCAGGCGTCCTGGATCTGCTGCGCGGCGTCTTCCGGCGACATCTGGCCGGAGACGATCTCCACCGAGACGTCGTTGACCACGCGGCCGACCGCCGGGCCGAGATCCTGGTCGAGGAAGTTC
>JAFKJZ010000419.1 GCA_017305815.1 Hyphomicrobiales bacterium | reverse complement strand
GCCGTGGGAACCGCTTACTTGCAGTCCAGGTACTTGTCCTTGAAGGTCGACTGGATCTCGGACGTGATCTTCTTCAGGTCGTCCTTGTAGGTCGCCGCATTGGCGTTGGAGATCAGCAGCGTGCCCGAATCGATGAAACGCTCGGTCTGCGGCGTCTTCACGAAGGGAGCCTCGGCCTTGACCGTGCAGGTGCCGCTGGCGATCAGGTCGAGTACATAGGCGCCGACATAGCCCTGACCATAGGGGTTCTGCGCCATCGTGCCGGCGACGAAGCCGTCCTTGATGCCGTCGAGGACGATCTGGTCGTCATCGATGCCGACCAGCTTGATGCGCTTGTCGCCGAGATTGCGCAGCGACTTGGCGGCGACCACCGACGGGATGTAGGCGGTCGAGACCATGCCGTCGATCTCGTCCTTCTGGGCGCCGAGCAGGGCGTTGATCTTCTGGTCGGCGGCTTCCTGCGCATCGGTATCGGTGATGTGCTGGACGATGGTGACCGCGCCGTTGGTCTCCTTGACGGCCTTCTCGACGGCGTCCATGCGCAGCTTGGTGTTCGGATCGACGAGCAGGCCGGCGAGATGGACGATCTTGCCCTTGCCGCCCATCGCCTTGATCAGCGCCTGGGTGCCGAGATAGGCCGAGTTGAAGACGTCGGTGCCGAGGCAGAACGACATCTTGGTCGGGTCCTGCGCGCAGCCGGCAAGCGCCGCGGCCGGGATGTTGTTCGCGGTGAGTTCCTCGACGGTCTGGTTGATGCCGACGGCGTCGCCCGGGAAAATGCCGAACGCGGTGTAGCCCTGGGTGACCAGGCTCTCGACCAGTTCGGTCTGCAGGTTCAGCTTCCACTCGGCCGGAACCTTGAAGTCGACGGCGGCGATGCCGAAGTCCTTCGCCGCGTCCTTGCCGGCCTGTTCCCAGGGGGCGAAGTACGGATGCGGGCCGCCCGGAATGAGCGCGATCTTGTTGTCGGAAGCATGCGCGGCGCCGGCGGCGAGCCCGAGCAGGGCGGCGGCAAGCATCGGCAGGACGCGCGAGCGCGCGCCACGGTGGCGTTGATTCATGATGTCCTCCCTCGGCGACAGCGCGGCCTGCTCCTCCAGTCCACGTTCGCGGAAGCGATGTAAGCACGAACGCATATCGCGTGCAATATGCCGTGCGTGGGGAGGCTTCCCGGGCGGCTTCCGGGTCTTGGGGCGGCATAAAAAATGGCCCCGCCCCTGGGGTTCAGGGCGGGGCCGCATTGGGGAGGTCAGATTTGGAAGTCAGTTTCAGTTCGTCAACGCGGCAATCCGGAAAGCGTTCCCGGACGTGGGCGGCCAGGGCGCGTGCGGAGCGCCCGTTCGCCGATCAGTTGCTGGCGGGATGCGGATTGAAGGCGCCGAGGCCCTCGCTGCCCTGGTGTGCGACGCCGATGACCTGGCCCGGCACGACGCCGAGAAGCTGGCTGCCATTGGCGAAATGGTAGGTCTGGCCGCCCTGCAGGGTCAGCGTTCCGGACGAGGCGTTGACATTGATCACGGTGCCTTCGGTCTCCTCGGCGGCGATCGCGGCGGCGCCGGAGGCGAGGAAGGCAAGGGAAGCGGCAGCGAGGATAAGCTTGCGCATTTGGTATTCTCTTTGTTGGACATTCGTTCGGGCAGGTTCGGACGCGGCGTGAACCACCGGGGGGAGTGGTTCGCGTTCTGTCCGCGTCCGTGGGGGGCGAGGTTCGGTGTCGGGTTACTCGGCCGGGCCGGCGTCCGGGCCGGCGTCGGGGCCGCCGTCGTCAGGCGCGTCATTGCCGCCTGGGCCGGGGCCGTTCATGTCGTCGGGGCCGCCCTGCGGGCCGCCGCGGTCCATCGGGCCGTGTCCGCCGTGCGGACCATGGCCGTGCGGGCCGCGACCGGGGCCGCCCGGCCCCATCGGCGGACCGAAGCGCAGATCGGCGTTGGCGAGCTTGGTCAGCTGCTCGGGGGTCAGCTTGGCCTTGAGCGCGTCGATCGCCTTCGACAGCTCGGCAGCCTTGGCGGCGCGGTCGGTGACGTTCTGGATCAGCCGTTCCTCGCGGGCGAAGGGGGCCGGCTCCGCATTGGCGTCGGGGACGACGGCCGGGCGAGCCGGCGGCTGGAACATGGCCAGCAGTGCGTTGGTATAGTCGCGCCAGGCGTCATGCTGGTCGGCGCGGATGCCGATCAGCGTCTCGGCCGCGTTGAGGTTCTGGGCGAGCCACATCTGCATCCGCTCGCCGCGCGGACCGCGACGGCCCTGTTCGCGACCGTGATCGCGGCCATGCGGACCGCGGCGCATATCGGGCTGGCCGCGTTCGGAATCCGAAGCCTGGGCGACCTGCTCGTTCTTGGCCGGCACCTGGGCCTGCGTGGCGGCGATCGCCGAGACGCTGGCGACCGTGACGACGGCGAAAGCTGCGAGAGCGCGTTTCATGGATGTCCTCCAATTGGGTTGCTGAACGCAGGCCGAAACTAGGAAGCCGCCGTTTCCTCGCTAGGTCGTTTCGTTGCCGAGCATGTCCCGCTTCGGCATTCTTGTTACAAACTGTTGCTGCCGGGCGCTTTGTGACGATCGGTTACGAAAATCTCGCCCCGGGCGGGAATCGAGCCGGTACAGCTTCTGGCAACGCGAGATAGCGCGCTGGCGGACAATGTCCCGCCGGCCCCATGGACAGGTTCGAGAGAGAACGCTTCAAGAGACGGGACGACGAGATGCCAAACCCGCCGCACATACTGGTCGTCGACGACGATCTTGAAATCCGCCGGCTGCTCGGCCGCTATCTCGACGGCCAGGGCCTGCGCGTCACGCTGGCCGCCGACAAGCGTGAGCTGGAAGAAAAGCTCGCCACCCAGCAGATCGACCTGATCGTGCTCGACGTCATGCTGCCGGACGGTTCCGGCCTCGATATCTGCCGCCAGTTGCGCGATCGCAAGCCGCATATCCCGATCATCCTGCTGACGGCGTTGAAGGAGGATGTAGACCGCATCATCGGGCTCGAGATCGGCGCCGACGACTATCTCGGCAAGCCGTTCAACCCGCGCGAGCTTCTGGCGCGCATCCGCGCCGTGCTGCGCCGTTCGGGCGAGATGGTCGAGACGGCGACGGCGACCGCCAGCTATGGCTTCGCCGGCTTCGTCGTGTCGCCGGCGACGCGCGCCGTGGTCGATCCGGATGGCGCCGAGATCGCGCTGACCGGCGCGGAGTTCGACCTGCTGATCGTCTTTCTCGACCGTCCCGGCCGCGTGCTGTCGCGCGAGCAGCTGCTCGACCTGACCCAGGGTCGCGAGGCGGATCCGCTCGACCGCTCGATCGACGTGCTGATGAGCCGGCTGCGCCGCAAGCTCGGCGACGACGGCAAGTTCCAGATCTTCAAGACCGTGCGCAATGGCGGCTACCAGCTGGCGGTCAAGGTCGAGACGGAGGCGCCGGCGTGAATTCGCTCCGTCTCAAGATCGGCCTGCTCGTCATCGGCGCCATCGTTGCCGTCGTCGGCCTCGCCACGCTCGTCGCCGTCAGCGTCATCGGCCGGCCGGGGCCGGAGCGCTCGCTCGGCCCGGCGGCGATCCAGATCGACCTGATCGCCCAACTGGTCGAGCGCCATCCCGAGGATTTTCGCGAAGGCGAGGTGCAGCGCGGCACGATGCGCGGCAAGGATCTCGGCCTGCGCATCCGCGAGAAGCCGGCGCGCGGTCCCGAGCATGAGGGGCTGACGCAGGCGCTGCGCGAGGTGCTGGTGCATATCGGCCGCCCGCGCGACGTGATCGTGACGCAGCCCAGGCCGCACGCGCCGCCGATCGTCTCGATACCGATCGACGACCTCGGCTACATCGCCGTGCCGCTCTCCAACACGGCGCCGCCGCAGGCTGGCTGGGTCATCCTGATCGGCTGGATGCTGGCGATCATCGTCGGCGCCGCCGGCATCGCGCTGGTGATCGCCTACCGCCTGACCCGGCCGCTGCAGATGATCGAATCGGCGATTGCCTCCGTCGGACCGGATGGCGTGCTGCCGCCGCTGCCGGAGACCGGCTCGGCCGAGACGCGCGCCACCGCTGGGGCGCTCAATCGCCTTTCGGCCCGGCTGAAAAGCGCGATGGAGAGCCGGATGCGCCTCGTCGCGGCGGCGGGCCACGACCTCAGGACGCCGATGACGCGGATGCGGCTCCGCGCCGAATTCCTCGACGACGACGAGCGCCAGAACTGGCTGAACGACCTCGATGAGCTCGACCGGATCGCCGACAGCGCCATCCGCCTCGTGCGCGAGGAAGTGGAGGCGGGCGGCCACGAGCCCTTGAAGCTCGACGAATTCGTCCGCCGCCTCGCTACCGAGCTGGCCGTGCAGGGCCAACGGATCGAGGTCGGCGTGCTGGAAAAGGCCGAGGTGGCGGCCGCGCCGCTGGCGCTGACGCGGGCGCTGCGCAACCTGATGATCAACGCGGCGACGCATGGCGGCGGCGGCACGATCAGCGTGCTGCGGCTGAGCGACGTCGCGATGATCCGCATCGTCGACCATGGGCCGGGCATTCCGCCCGAGATGATCGAGCGCGCTTTCGAGCCGTTTTTCAGGGTCGATCCGGCCCGCCGCCAGTCGGTTCCCGGCGCCGGTCTCGGCCTCGCCATCGCCAAGGAAATCGTCGAGCGTCTCGGCGGGCGGATCGTCATCCGCAATGGCGATGGCGGCGGGCTGGTGCAGGAAATCAGCCTGCCGCTGGTGGTCGCGCCGACGAAGATGGATGCGCCGGTCTAGAGCCGCTTCGCGCGGAGCGGATTCAGCCTGTTGCATCCGCTTCATGGGCCTGTGCTACCGTTCGGGCGGAACCACGCCTGAACGGACCCAATCACAGTGACCCTTTCGATCGAAGACCGCACCGCCCGCTTCACCCTGGCCCAGGAGATCGCGCGCGAGGCGGGCGCGCTGGCGCTCGGCTATTTCGAGCGCCTCTCGACGCTTGCCGTCGAATTCAAGCATGGCGGCCAGGATGTCGTCAGCATCGCCGACCGTGAGGTCGAGGTGCTGATTCGCGCCCGCATCGCCGAGGCCTTCCCGGAGGATGGCGTGCTCGGCGAGGAGGATGGTCTCGTCGAGGGCAAGTCCGGCGTGCTCTGGGTGGTCGATCCGATCGACGGCACCAGCCCGTTCCTGAACGGCCTGTCGCACTGGTGCGTGTCGATCGCCGTCGCCTTCGCCGGCGAGGCCGAGATCGGCGTCATCTACGCGCCGGTCAGCGACGAGTTCTTCGCCGGCGCCAGGGGTCTCGGCGCCTTCCTGAACGGCGCGCCGATCGCGGTGGCGCCGACGCGTTCCATCGAGGACGGCCTGCTCGGCTTCGGCAGCAATCACCGCATTCCGCCGGAAGATGTCGGCCGCTTCGTCACCGTACTGCTCGAGGCCGGCGGCATGTTCTATCGCAACGGTTCCGGCGCGCTGATGCTCGCCTATGTCGCCTGCGGCCGGCTCGTCGGCTACTACGAGCAGCATATCAATTCCTGGGATTGCCTGGCCGGGCTCTGCCTGATCAAGGAGGCCGGCGGCTGGCACAACGACTTCCTCGCCGGCGAGGGCATGCTCGAGGGCAACCGCATCGCCGGCGGCGCGCCGCAGATGAAG
>JAFKJZ010000418.1 GCA_017305815.1 Hyphomicrobiales bacterium | reverse complement strand
GGCCGCCGAGGCGCGCCATGGCGCCGGCGAGGCCCATGCCGCTGGCGCGCAGCGGGGTCGGGTAGAGCTCCGGCGTGAAGGCGTAGAGCGCGCCCCAGGTGCCGAGCAGCGCGAAGCTCATCAGCATCATGGCGGCGGCGATCGCGAGCGGGTCGCTCAAGACGGCATAGAGGAAGCAGCCGACGGCCGAGAGCAGCAGGAAGGCGATCAGGGTCGGCTTGCGGCCCCAGCGCTCGACGCCGAAGGCTGCCAGCGCATAGCCGGGGATCTGCGCCAGCGCCAGCAGCACCAGGAAGCCGTAGCCGCGCAGGAAGCCATAGTGCTCGCCGGCCGAGACCAGCTTGCCCGGCAGCCAGACGAAGATGCCGTAATAGGAGATCGAGACCAGCAGCCAGGCGGCCAGGATCAGCCAGGAGCGGCGGGCATAGGGACCGGAGAACAGGGCCGAGAGCGGCAGGCGCTGCTCCTTGGTGTCGGTCAGCTTGCCGGCCAGCACCGGCTTGCCATTGGTGGTGGCGACGCGGTCGAGCACGGTCTTGGCTTCTGTCGCCTTGCCCGTCCGCAGCAGGTAGTACGGTGATTCCGGCACCCAGAAGCGCAGCGCAAGGCCGATCAGCGCCGGCAGCGCCGTGATGACGAAGATGAAGCGCCAGCCATCCGCCATGCCGTTCGCGGCGGCATACCAGGCGGCGAGCGCCACGATCACCGTGCCGACGGCCCAGAAGCTCTCGAGGCCGACCAGCCAGCGGCCGCGCCGGTCGGCGGGCAGGAACTCGGCCATCATGGCGTAGTCGACCGGCAGCGTGCCGCCGACGGCGAGGCCGGTCAGGAAGCGGAAGATCAGCAGCATGGTGAAATCGGAGGCGAAGGCGGAGGCGAGGCCGAACAGCGCGTCCGTCAGCACCGTGATGATCAGAAGGTTGCGGCGGCCGATGCGGTCGGCGAGGCGGCCGAACAGGGCGGCGCCGACCAGCATGCCGACGAAGAACAGCGTGCCGGTCTGCAGCGCCGCCGGCAGGCTGAGATCGAAGGTCTTGGCGATCGACGGCGCCGTGAAGCCGATCGACAGCACCTGCATGGCGTCGGCGGTCCAGACGAGGCCGAATATCAGGAACAGCCGGCGCTGGAACGCCCCCGTCCCGGCGGCGTTCAACGCCTCGTCGATAGTCACGTCCCGCATCGTCGTCTCCCATAGCCCCGGCGTCGCGAATCGACGCCACCCAGACGCAGCGTCCTTCCGACAGGAAGCGGATGAGGCCAAATCAACATTGGTTTCACGGTGAAAGATCCATGCTGCGATGCGGCGATATTTCCATGCGCAGCCCTTGATCCGGTCGCCGCTTTTCCTTAACCAGACCGGCCCTTCACGGAGTTTACGATCATGGCAGCCTGCGGCCTCGACTTTGGCACGTCCAACACCACGCTCGGCGTGTCGTCGGCCGAGGGCCCGGAACTGGTGGCCCTCGATGGCGACAGCGTCACCATCCCGAGCGCGATTTTCTTCACGCCGGACGGCCTGCCGCCCTCCGTCGGCCGCGCCGCCATCCGCGCCTATGTCGACGGCACCAGCGGCCGCCTGATGCGCAGCCTGAAATCGGTGCTCGGCAGCTCGCTGATCAACGAGGCGACGCAGGTCGGCCGAGGCCGAGTCAGCTTCCGGAGCGTGATCGCGCAGTTCGTCGCCATCACCCGGCGCCGGGCCGAGGCCGCGACGGGCCTTTCGATCGACGCCGTCGTGCACGGCCGTCCGGTGCATTTCGTCGATGGCGACCCGGAAGGCGACCGCAAGGCGGAGGAAGCGCTGCAGGCGATCGCGCAGGAAGTCGGCTTCCGCCACATCTCCTTCCAGTACGAGCCGATCGCGGCGGCGCTCGACTACGAGCGCCAGGTCGGCGACGAGGAAATCGCGCTGATCGCCGATATCGGCGGCGGCACGTCGGATTTCTCCATCGTCCGGCTCGGCCCGGCGCGCCGGAAAAAGGCCGACCGCCTCGACGATATCCTCGCCAATGACGGCATCCGCGTTGGCGGCACGGATTTCGACCATTACCTCTCGATCGGCACGGCGATGCCGCTGCTCGGCTTCGGTTCCGGCATGAAGCGGGAGGGCCTGCCCGTGCCGTCCGGCTACTACCACGACCTCGCCACCTGGTCGTCGATCAACCGCCTCTACGAGCGCGGCGTCATGCAGCAGCTGCATGAGGTCCGGCGCGAGGCGCAGCACCCGGAGCTGATCGAGCGGCTGATTCACGTCGTCGAGGAGCATGGCGGCCACCGGCTCGCCATCGACATCGAGGCGGCGAAGATCGCGCTCGCCGACGAGCCGAAGGTGGAGGTGCTGCTGCACTGGATCGAACGCGGCCTGGCGATGACGGTCGATCGCGGCGTGCTCGTCGACCGGACGCGCGGCCTTGCAGACCGGATCGCGGCGCGCATCGGCGATTGCCTGCGCGATGCCGGGCTCACCGCCGACGCCATCGACGCGGTGTTCCTGACCGGCGGCTCGACCCGTCTCGCCCATGTCCATGCGGCGATCCTAGGCACAGTGCCGGGCGCGCGCGTCGTCGACGGCGACACCTTCGGATCGGTCGGCACCGGCCTCACCATCGAGGCCGCGAACCGCTACGGCGTCGTCGCCGCCTGATCGCCTGCGCCTTCGGCCGGCGCCAGCATCACCAGCTTGATGTCGGGGTGGCGGGCGAGCAGGAAAGTGATCTGCTCGTAGCGCAGGAAGCCATCGGTCGGATGGTCGAAGGTGCGCAGGCCACCCTCGCGGTCGACCACCGCATGCGCTTCCCAGGCCTCGGCGAAGAACGGGCTCGCCCGCGTCAGTTCCTCGACCAGCGCCCGCAGTTCCGGTCCCTGCAGGTGGCGGCTGTAGTCGGCGCGGAATTCCGCCGCCACGCGCCGGGCGCGGGTCTCCCAGTCGCGGATGATCCGCCGGGCGGCCGGCGCCGTGAAGATATAGCGCAGCAGATTGTTTTCACATGAAACGCTGGCGGCCTCGCCGTCGAGCCAGCCGACGAAGAGATGCGCCGCGGGCTCGTTCCAGGCGAGCGCCGTCCAGGCCCGGTCGAGCACATAGGCCGGCGTCGGCAGGGCGGCGAGCGTGGCGGCGAGCCCCGGCGGCAGCGCGTCGGCGCCGTCGTCCTCGCCCGCCTGCGGGTCGCGCCGGCCGCCGAGGTCGAAGAGATAGGCGCGCTCGGCCGGCGTCAGCCGCATCACCCGCGCCAGCCGTCCCAGCGCCGTCGCCGAGACGGAGATCTCGCGTCCCTGTTCGATCCATCTCAGCCAGGTGGCGCTGACGCCGGAGAGCTGCGCCAGCTCCTCGCGGCGCAGCCCCGGCGTGCGCCGTCGCGTGCCGGGATCGAGCCCGAACATCGCCGGCTGCAGCCTCTCGCGATGGGCGCGGATGAATTCGCCGAGTTCGCGGCGGCGGACGAGGTCGGTTTCCGGGATCATGGCACCCATTATACCAGGATAAAACAGGATCTGGTACGGGTTTACGACGACTGGCAAATCCTGCGCCGACGGTCGATGATCACCACCGACAAGATCGACCGCGCGGAAACACAGCCATGACCCAATCCACGACCGACAACGCTGCCGCGCGCCAGAGCCACGAGGCCCTGGTCGTGCAGCAATTCGGCTCCCAGGCCTCGGCCTATGTGGCCAGCACGGTGCATGCCCAGGGCGCCGATCTCCAGCAGATGGTCGAGATCGCGGCGCGCACGCCAAACGCCCGTGCCATCGATCTCGGCTGCGGCGGCGGCCATGTCGCCTATGGCGTGGCGCCGGTCTTGGCGTCGGTCGTCGCCTACGACCTGTCTTCCGGCATGCTGGAGGCGGTCGCGGCGGAGGCGACGAAGCGCGGCTTCGCCAACCTGACCACCCGGCAGGGTGCGGCCGAGCACTTGCCCTTCGCCGATGGCGAGTTCGACCTGGTGCTGTCGCGCTATTCGGCGCATCACTGGCAGAACGTCCGCCAGGGCATTCGCGAGGCGCGCCGCGTCGTCAAGACGGGCGGCACGGCGGTGATCTCCGACATCATCGCGCCGGAGGTGCCGGTTTCCGACACCTTCCTGCAGACCTTCGAGATGCTGCGCGATCCCTCGCATGTGCGCGATTATTCGAGCGCCGAATGGGTGGCGATCGCGTCCGAGGCGGGCTTTGCCGTCACCGGCGTGACGCGCCGCCGCCTGCCGCTCGATTTCGACGCCTGGGTCGGCCGGATGCGGACGCCGGAGGTCCAGGTCGCGGCGATCCGCGCCCTGCAGGCGGCGATGTCGGAACAGGTGCGCCAGCACTTCGCGATCGAGCCGGATGGCTCCTTCACCATCGATCAGGCGGTTTTCGAACTCGTCGCGATTTGAGGACTAAGACCCTCACCCCAACCCTCT
Organism: Hyphomicrobiales bacterium; assembly: GCA_017305815.1. Lineage (GTDB taxonomy): Bacteria > Pseudomonadota > Alphaproteobacteria > Rhizobiales > Kaistiaceae > Kaistia > Kaistia nematophila. Next base: position 1,209 of record JAFKJZ010000418.1, on the reverse strand, counting down.
CCCGTGACGGGAGAGGGGGCTCGCCGGTATCGGTTGCCGGAAGGGCGCCATATCGATGCAGATTGCCCGCCGAAAGCCCTCGCCCGCTTGCGGGAGAGGGTGGGGTGAGGGTTCTTTCCGGGCTCTAGCCCGACCGGGTACCGCCGGGGCGCGGATGCGCCTTCTCGAACACGGCGAGGAGGCGCTCCGTGTCGATGGCGGTGTAGACCTGTGTCGTCGACAGGCTGGCATGGCCGAGCAATTCCTGGATGGCGCGCAGATCCCCTCCATTGGCGAGCAGATGCGTCGCGAAGGAATGGCGCAGCGCATGCGGCGTGGCGCTGTCGGAAAGCCCGAGCGCGCCGCGCAGCTTTGCCATGGCGAGCTGGATGATGCGCGCCTTGAGCGGTCCGCCGCGCACGCCGAGGAACAGCGGTCCGTCCGGCTTCGATTGCGACGGCGCGAGACGCAGATACTCCGCCACCGCCTCGGCGACGACCGGCAGCACCGGCACCAGCCGGACCTTGCCGCCCTTGCCGGTGACGCGCAGCGTCGCGGCCGGGTCGAGCGGCGCGTCGGCGCGGCGGATGCCGAGCGCCTCCGAGATGCGCAGCCCCGAGCCATAGCAGAGCGCCAGCACGGCGGCATTGCGCGCCGCCACCCATGGCTCCTCGTCCAACTGCTCGTCCATCTCGACGACGCGCAGCGCCGAAGGAGCCGCGAGCGGGCGGGGCAGGGTCTTCGGCTGGCGCGGCGCGCGCATGGCGCGGAAGGCGGCCCCGTTGGCGTGGCCCTCGCGCTCGAGGAAACCCATGAAGGAGCGGATGCCGGCGAGGCCGCGCGCCAGCGTGCGGGCGCCGGCGCCGGACGCGCGCCGCGTCGCCATGAAGCCGCGCAGGTCGGCGGTCCGGATGGCGGCGAAATCGGCGAGCGCCGGCGGATTGCCGATATGGCCGGTCAGGAAGGACAGGAACTGGTCGAGGTCGCGCGAATAGGCTTCGAGCGTCTTCGGCGACAGGCGCCGCTCGCCGCGCAGATGCTCGCCCCACGCGTCGATCTGCTCGAGCGTGTCGCGGGCGGCTATGACGAGGGGCGGCGCGGACATGCCCCCATTACCTGCCAACAGGGTTTATGGGGGGTTAAGGCGGGGCAGAGGGCGAGACAAGACCCTCACCCCCAGCCCTCTCCCGCGAGCGGGAGAGGGGGCTCGCCTGCGCCCGTTGGGTCGTG
>JAFKJZ010000417.1 GCA_017305815.1 Hyphomicrobiales bacterium | reverse complement strand
TCGCGCGCCGTCCGGCGCAGGCTGTCGGCTGCGAGGCTCGCAAGATGCGCGCCAGCGCGCCCGGCCTTCAGTCCGCCTTGGCGGCCACGGCCTCGATCTCGACCAGGAATTCCGGCCGGGTGAAGCCGGTGACGATATAGAGCGTCGAGGCCGGCAGGGGCTCGCTGACGAAACGGTCGCGGACGTTCATGTAGCGGCGCATGTCCTCGCGCCGGGTGACGAAGGCGTTGAGGCGGACGATGTCGGAGAGTTCCATGCCGCCGGCGGTGAGGATCGCGCGGATGTTCTCGAAGCAGATCTCGGCCTGCTCCTCGACGCTGTCGGGAACGCTGTCGTCGGCGCGGACCCCGAGCTGGCCGGAGGTGTAGATGAAGCGGCTGCCGGCCGGCGCCCCGACACCGTGGCTGTAGCGGCCGAAGGGCGGGCGGATGTCCTTGGGGGAGAGCGGCTGGTTCACCGTGCGAAGCTCCGGGGCTGGAATGAGATCCCGGAGGGTAGGGGGCGGATGGCGGCACTGGCAAGGCCGGGCGGTCGCGCCGCGCGCCTGTCAGCGGGCGCGTTTTGCCGGGAATGCTCAATTTCCTGGCCGCTGCCGCTATCTTGAGCAGGGTTCGTCGCATAATATGGCGCCACTTCCCGAAATCGGGGCGGATGGCTAGGCGGCGGGCGGATGGTGGCGCTTCGCAGGGCGCCTTGGCATATGTCTTGCGAATGGGAAGCTCGATTTCAGGCCAGGGAGGCCGCGAACCGAGGCAATGCGGTTCGGGAGAAACGCGTTTTGGCGACCGCGGGGGCTGTCGCGACAAGGAAAGGCGGAGTGTTTATGACTTCCATCCGGACGAAGTTCATCGGCTTGGCGGCCGGCGCGGCGGCAGTGGCCTTTTCCGGCCAGGCCTTCGCGCTCGACGAGGTCTCCTTCGGCACCAACTGGCTGGCGCAGGCCGAGCATGGCGGCTTCTACCAGGCCGTCGCCGACGGCACCTACGAGAAGCACGGCCTCAAGGTGACGATCGTGCAGGGCGGCCCGCAGGCGGCCAACCGCCAGCTGATGCTGGCCGGCAAGACCAACTTCAACATGGCCGGCAACCTGGTCGAGACCTTCGCGGCCGCCGACGAGGGCATTCCGCTGGTCGAGGTCGCGGCGATCTTCCAGAAGGAGCCGCAGGTCATCATCGCCCACCCGCAGGTGGAGAAGTTCGAGGACCTCGCCAAGCTCGACACGCTGCTGCTGTCGAAGGACGGCTATGCCTCCTATTTCCAGTGGATGAAGTCGGCCTTCCCGGGCTTCCGCGACGAGCAGTTCAAGCCCTACACCTTCAATCCGGCGCCGTTCCTGGCCGATCCGAACTCGGCCCAGCAGGGCTACATCACCTCCGAGCCGTTCGAGATCGCCAAGCAGGCCGATTTCAAGCCGAAGCTGTTCCTGCTTGCCGATCAGGGCTTCAGCACCTATTCGACGCTGATCGAAGCCACGCAGGAATATGCCGAGGCGAACCCGGATATCGTCCAGCGCTTCGTCGATGCCTCGATCGAGGGCTGGTACAACTATCTCTACGGCGACAACTCGGCCGCCAACGCCCTGATCAAGAAGGACAATCCGGAGATCACGGACGAGCAGATCGCCTATTCGGTCCAGACCATGAAGGATTACGGCCTGGTCGATTCCGGCGACACGCTGGAGAAGGGCATCGGCTGCATCACCGATGCGCGCGTGCATGATTTCTACGACAAGATGGTCAAGGCGGGCGTCACCAAGGCCGGTCTGGACCTGTCGAAGGTCTACACCACCAAGTTCGTATGCAAGGGCGTCGGCAAGGACCTGAAGAAGTAAGATCGCGAAAAGGGAGCCGCGCGGCTCCCGGCATTGCCGGGCTCGTCCCGGCAATGCCATTTCCACTTGCCGGCCGCGGCTGATAGGGCCGGGCCGGGATCGTGGCATGCCAGGCCACGCAGTTGAGGAAACGGAATACTTGTCTCTCGCAACCAGCAGCCCGCCTTCCGCTGAGTCCGGACGGCCCATCGTGCGTCTCGAGCATGTCTCGAAGACGTTCTCGAACGGCACCATCGCGCTGAAGGACATGTCGCTGTCGATCCGCGCCGGCGAGTTCATCAGCCTGCTCGGTCCGTCGGGCTGCGGCAAGTCGACCGCGCTCAGGATGCTGGCCGGGCTCGGCGAGCCTTCCTCCGGCAGCATCGTCTGGCCCGACGGCTCGCATGTCCCCGGCGACAAGAAGGGCGGCGACATCGGCTTCGTGTTCCAGGAGCCGACGCTGATGCCCTGGGCGACCGTGTTCAAGAATGTCTGGCTGCCGCTGCGGCTGAAGGGCATCTCGCAGGCCGAGGCGCGGCCGCGCATCATGGAAGCGCTGGAGATGGTCGGCCTCGACAAGTTCGCCGATTCCTATCCGCGCGAGCTTTCCGGCGGCATGAAGATGCGCGTCTCCATCGCCCGCGCGCTGGTGACCCGGCCGCGCATCCTGCTGATGGACGAGCCCTTCGCGGCGCTCGACGAGATCACCCGCCAGAAGCTCAATGACGACCTGCTGCGGCTCTGGGAACAGTTCGGCTGGACCATCGTCTTCGTCACCCACTCGGTTTTCGAATCTGTTTACCTGTCGAGCCGGATCGTCGTCATGGCCGCCCGTCCGGGCCGCGTGATCGACGAGATCGAGGTCGATGCGCCGCATCCGCGCGGCATCGGCTTCCGCACCTCGCAGGCCTATGGCGACTATTGCCGCCGCGCTTCGGAATCCCTTCTTTCCGCTATCGGAGCGGCTGACCACCTATGACCAGCATCGATCACGGCCCCGCGGCGGGCGAGACAGCCGCGCCGGCGGCGCACCAGGACGCCGCGCCCGTTCCCGCGCCGGCGATGCCGGTCAGCGAGCGCGTCCTGCGCGTGCTCATCCCGCTCGTCATGCTCGCCATGCTGATCGGCCTCTGGGCCTGGTATGTCGCCGCCTACAACATCCCGAAATACATCCTGCCCGGCCCGAACCTGGTGGCGCAGTCGCTCGTCAATGACTGGCCGATCCTCGGCATGGCGCTGCTGGTGACGCTGAAGATCACCTTCGCCGCGCTCGCGATCGCGCTGGTCGGCGGCGTGGCGCTCGCGATCCTGCTCACCCAGTCGAAATGGATCGAGCTGGCGCTGTCGCCCTACATGGTCATCCTGCAGGTGACGCCGGTCGTCGCCATCGCGCCGCTGATCCTGATCTATGCGCCGTCGACGCAGGCGGCGCTGCTGATCTGCGCCTGGATCGTCGCCTTCTTCCCGGTCCTGTCGAACACGACGCAGGGCCTGAAGAGCACCGACCACAACCTGCTGAACCTGTTCGAGCTCTACGGCGCCAGCCGCTGGCAGACGATGATCCACCTGAAGCTGCCGGCGGCGCTGCCCTATTTCCTCGCCGGCCTCCGGATCGCCGGCGGCCTCGCCCTGATCGCCGCCGTGGTGGCGGAGTTCGCGGCCGGCTCGGCCGGCGCCGGTTCCGGCCTCGCCTTCCGCCTGCTTGAATCGCAGTATCGCCTCAACATCCCCCGCCTGTTCGCCGCCCTCATCCTGCTGTGCGCGACCGGTGTCGTGATCTATGGCGCCACCAGCCTGATCTCGCACCTGCTGCTGCGCCGCTGGCACGAGAGCGCGATCCGACGGGAGAACTGAGATGGCGAAAGGCTTCGCCGCGATCCCGGAGGCGGATCGCTATGTGCTCGCCAACGCGACCTTGCCGGCGGTCACGGTCGACGGGTTCGACGGACAGGACGTCGGCGAGGGCCTGATGCGGGCCGACATCGTCGTCGCCGGCGGCAAGATCGAGGCGCTCAAGCCGGCAGGCAGCGTCATCGATGCGCCCGTCGTCGACATGGACAAGGGCCAGGTCTGGCCCTGTTTCGTCGACATGCACACGCATCTCGACAAGGGGCATATCTGGGCCCGCCGTGAAAACCCCTCGGGCAGCTTCGCCGACGCACTAGCTGCCGTCGATGCCGACCGCGACGCCAACTGGACCACGGCCGATGTGCGGGCGCGGATGGAGTTCTCGCTCCGCTCCGCCTATGCCCATGGCACCAGGCTGATCCGCACCCATATCGACTGCGTGCCGCCGCAGTTCCCGGCCTCGTGGCCGGCCTTTGCCGAGGCGCGCGATGCCTGGGCCGGCCGCGTCGACCTGCAGGCCGTGGCGCTGTCGCCGATCGACCTGTTTCTCGACGCGACGGTGCGGGCGCGCCTGACCGACACGCTGCGGACCTATGGCGGCGTGCTCGGCGGCTTCACCTATATGAGCCCCGGGCTAGAGGCCGGGCTCGACCACCTCTTCGCCATGGCGTCGGAGAATGGCTTCGACATCGACCTGCATGTCGACGAGACCGCCGATCCGAACGCCCGCTCGCTGAAGGCGATCGCGGAAGCCGCGATCCGCACCGACTATCAGGGCCAGGTCACGGTCGGCCATTGTTGCTCGCTCGCCCGCCAGGACGAGGACGAAGCCGACCGCACGCTGGATCTCGTCGCCGAGGCGGGCCTCGCCGTCGTCTCGCTGCCGATGTGCAATCTCTACCTGCAGGATCGCCACCCCGGCCGCACGCCGCGCTGGCGCGGCGTGACGCTGCTGAACGAGATGGAGGAGCGCGGCATCCGCGTCGCCGTCGCCTCGGACAACACGCGCGATCCGTTCTACGCCTATGGTGACCTCGACGCCGTCGAGGTGTTCCGCGAGGCCGTGCGCATCCTGCATCTCGACCATCCGCTCGATGGCGCCGCCCGCGTCGTCACCACCAATCCGGCGGCGGTCCTGCGCCGCCCCGACGTCGGCCGCATCCGCGCCGGCGATCCGGCCGACCTGGTGCTGTTCCGCGCCAGGACCTGGTCGGAATTCCTGTCGCGGCCGCAATCCGATCGCACCGTTTTGCGCTATGGCAATGCGATCGACCGGACCTTGCCCGATTATCGCGAACTCGATTCCCTGTTTGGAAACTGATCATGGCTCACCAATTCAGAAACGACCTCGCCGCGCTGAAGGCCGACTTGGACGGCATCGCGCTCGAGGAGAATCCGGCGCTGGTGAAGCAGAAGAGCCGTGACTTCTTCTGGTATTCGCCCGTTCTGAAGGCGCAGCTCGATCACATCACCGCCGACCTGGTGGCGACGCCGAAGGACGAGGCGGAGGTGATCCGCATCCTGAAGGCCGCCTTCCAGCATGAGGTGCCCGTCACGCCGCGCGGCACCGGCACCGGCAATTACGGCCAGGCGATGCCGCTCTCCGGCGGCCTGATCCTCAATCTCGCCGAAATGAACAAGGTCAAGGCGATCTTCCCCGGCCGCGTCATCGCCGAGCCCGGCGCCGTGATCGCCCAGCTCGATGCCGAGACGAAGGCCCATTCCGGCCAGGAACTGCGCCTGCATCCCTCCACCGCCAAGACGGCGACGATCGGCGGCTTCATCGCCGGCGGCTCCGGTGGCGTCGGCTCGATCCGCTGGGGCGGCCTGCGCGACATCGGCAACGTGCTGCGTCTGCGCGTCGTCACCATGGAGGCCGAGCCGCGCATCCTCGAGCTGACCGGCTGGGAACTGCACAAGGTGATGCACGCCTACGGCACCAACGGCATCATCACCGAAGTCGAGATGCCGCTCACCGCGGCCTATGACTGGGT
>JAFKJZ010000416.1 GCA_017305815.1 Hyphomicrobiales bacterium | reverse complement strand
CGCCGTCCTGAGCCACCATGCCGTCCTGCCGGCCCAGAGCTTTGCGGTTCCGCCGGCGGATGCGCCGGCCGCGCTCAACACCTCCGGCCGTTATACAGGCACGGGCGCCGATCTCGGCCGCCGCTTCGACCGCCTCTATTCGATCTACGATGCCGATACCGGCCTTGCCCGTCCCTTCGCCGGGCAGCCGGTTCAGGGCTTCTCCGGCATCCGCGCGCTCGGCGACGGCACCTACGTCGTCCTGACCGACAACGGCTTCGGCGCCAAGGCGAACTCCGCCGATGCGATGATCATGTTCCACATCGTCAGGCCGGACTGGGAGACGGGCCGCGTCGAGATCGTCAAGACGATCTTCGCCAAGGATCCGAACCGCGTGGTGCCGTTCCGCATCGTCAACGAAAACACCGATAGCCGCTACCTGACCGGCGCAGACTTCGATCCGGAGAGCATCCAGAAGGTGGGTGACAATTTCTGGATCGGCGACGAGTTCGGCCCTTATCTGTTCGAAGTCTCGGCCGACGGCACCGTGCTGAGCCTGAAGGAGACCGTCGTCGACGGCGTTACCTATCGCTCGCCGGACAACTATGGCGTCGTGATGCCGGCCGGTCCCGACAAGCCGCTGCCGGAATTCAACGTTCGCCGCTCGAAGGGCTTCGAGGGCATGGCGCTCTCGACCGACGGCAAGACGCTGCATCCGATGCTCGAGGGCGCGCCGTGGGACGCCAAGGTCGGCAAGTATCTCGAGAAGGGCGGCAAGTCGGTCCTGCCGATCTTCGATTTCGACATCGCGTCGAAAGCCTTTGCCGACAAGGTCCGCTACTATCCGCTCGAGGACTTTGGCAACGCGATTGGCGACTTCAACATGATCGACGCCAACCGCGCCCTCGTGATCGAGCGCGACGGCGGGGCAGGCGACCCGCGCGAGGGCTGGGCGAAGACCCCGGCCAAGTTCAAGCGCATCTATCTGATAGACCTCTCCAAGACCGACGCCGACGGCATCGTTCGCAAGGTCGGTTTCATCGACCTGATGGCTATCAAGGATCCGAATGCCGTTGCCCGTGCCGGCTCGAAGGAAGGCGTCTTCACCTTCCCGTTCGAGACGATCGAGAATGTCGACCGCATCGACGACACCCACATCATCGTCGCCGACGACAACAACTTCCCGTTCTCCGTTGGCCGCGCCAAGGGCAAGGCCGACAACAACGAGTTCATCGTTCTCGAGGTCGCTGACTTCCTCAAGGCCGAGTGACGCGTTTACGCCTCCGACACCATCGTGAAGGGCTGCCCCCGGGCGGCCCTTTTCCTTTTGCGCGGGACCCTCTAGCAGTGACGCTGGGGAAGAACGGATGTCGGCCATGACGGCCGGCCCTTGCGCTTGGGAAGAAGCGCGCCCGGGGAGGGGCTCCTATGAATCGTCTATCTCTTGTCGCTATCGGCCTCGTGGTCATGGCAGGCGGCGCTTTCGCCGAAGAAAGCTATAAGCCGGCCGTGAAGGTGAAGCGGGTCCTCCAGACCACCACCACGACGAGCGGCGATCCGATCCGCTATCCGACTGTGTCGGACCCGGAAGTGCAGACGCTGATCGTCGAGATTCCACCAGGCGCCGAGACCGGCTGGCACACCCATCCGGTGCCGGCCTACGCCTATATCCTGGCCGGGACGATCGAGGTCGACAGCGAGGGCGGCGGGAAGCGAATCTTCAAGGCGGGAGATTCGTTTGCGGAAATGGTCGATCACCGGCATAACGGCCGAGTCGTCGGCGACGAAACCGTTAAAATCCTCATGATCGTAACCGGTCAGAAAGGAGTCGCGTTTTCGGAGCGGACGGCGGCGCCGGACTGAGTCGGTCTGATTCCGGTTTGTTCTCGCTCTGCGGAACCGGCCGGATTTCGAATGTTGCGCCGATGCCGCATCGATCTTGCGGAAAATTGCCGGGCCAGGGCGCTGTTTGGGGATTCCTTACGCGGCGCCAGCCCACGAAAAGAACCCCACGGAGGGGTTGACTGGAACCCTGCGAATAAGTAGGTTCCGCGAGCTTTCAGGCAGGTGGTAAGTGCAGTTTTCCGGCGGCGCCACGTCGCGGAGTTCAAGCTTAGACACTGTCCGAATCGAAACAGAGTTAGAACGACACGCATGATCGCGGTGAACGCCGTGATCCTCTGCTTTTCGTAGCGCCTCCGCGGCAAGCGGTCCGGGCGCTCTTTGTTCATGGTCAGTCGGCTGTGGCGAAGGTGCGGAAAGCGGAAGAGAGAAACAGAACCGTAGGCTAGCTGAAAGGCGAAGCATGCCGACAATTAACCAGCTCATCCGCAAGCCGCGCCAGGCGCCGGCGAAGCGGAACAAGGTTCCGGCGCTGCAGGAGAACCCGCAGAAGCGCGGCGTTTGCACTCGCGTCTATACGACCACGCCGAAGAAGCCGAACTCGGCACTTCGTAAGGTCGCGAAGGTTCGCCTGACCAATGGCTTCGAGGTCATTGGCTACATCCCGGGCGAAGGCCACAACCTGCAGGAGCACTCTGTCGTCATGATCCGTGGCGGCCGCGTCAAGGATCTGCCGGGCGTGCGCTACCACATCCTGCGCGGCGTGCTCGACACCCAGGGTGTCAAGAACCGCAAGCAGCGCCGCTCGAAGTACGGCGCGAAGCGTCCGAAGTAATAGGGAACAGGATCCATGTCCCGTCGCCATAGTGCAGAGAAGCGCGAGATCATCCCGGACCCCAAGTTCGGCGATATCGTCGTCACCAAGTTCATGAATGCCGTCATGTATGACGGCAAGAAGTCGGTCGCCGAGCGCATCGTTTACGGTGCCTTCGACATCATCCAGAACCGCACCAAGCAGGAGCCCGTCGTGGTGTTCCGCCAGGCTCTGGACAACGTCGCTCCGCACATCGAAGTGCGTTCGCGTCGCGTCGGTGGTGCGACCTACCAGGTTCCCGTCGAGGTTCGTTCGGACCGTCGTCAGGCCCTCGCCATCCGTTGGCTCCTCAACGCCGCTCGCGGCCGTAACGAGAAGACCATGGTCGAGCGTCTGTCGGGCGAGCTGCTGGACGCCTCGAACAGCCGCGGCAACGCCGTCAAGAAGCGCGAAGACACGCACCGCATGGCCGAGGCCAATCGCGCGTTCTCGCACTATCGCTGGTAAACGATCGGACAAAGGCAGACCATTATGGCCCGCACGCATAAGATCGAAGACTACCGCAACTTCGGAATCATGGCCCACATCGACGCGGGCAAGACGACGACGACCGAGCGGATTCTGTACTATTCGGGCAAGAGCCATAAGATTGGTGAAGTCCACGACGGCGCTGCAACCATGGATTACATGGAGCAGGAGCAGGAGCGTGGCATCACCATCACCTCTGCCGCGACCACGACGTTCTGGAACGGCAAGCGCCTGAACATCATCGACACCCCCGGCCACGTGGACTTCACGATCGAAGTCGAGCGTTCGCTGCGTGTGCTCGACGGTGCCGTGTGCGTTCTCGATTCGAACCAGGGCGTCGAGCCGCAGACCGAGACCGTCTGGCGTCAGGGCGACAAGTACCGCGTTCCGCGCGTTGTCTTCTGCAACAAGATGGACAAGACCGGCGCCAACTTCGACATGTGCCTGGAGGACATCAAGGTCCGCCTCGGCGCGCGTCCGGTTGCGCTGCAGCTTCCGATCGGCGCTGAGTCCGACTTCAAGGGCATCATCGACCTGGTCACCATGGAAGCCAAGGTCTGGAACAGCGATGTGCAGGGTTCGATGTACGACATCGAAGCGATCCCCGCTCATCTGCAGGAGAAGGCTGAAGAGGCCCGCGCTGCCCTCATCGAGGCCGCCGTCGAGCTCGACGACGCCGCGATGGAAGCCTACCTCGAGGGCAACGAGCCGGACCAGGCGACCCTGAAGTCGCTCATCCGCAAGGCTGTGCTGCACTCGGCCTGGTTCCCGGTCCTCTGCGGCACGGCGTTCAAGAACAAGGGCGTGCAGACGCTGCTCGACGCCGTTGTCGACTACCTGCCGTCCCCGGTCGACGTTCCGCCGACCAAGGGCATCGACCCGAAGACCGAGCTCGAAGTCGAGCGCAAGTCGAGCGACGAAGAGCCGCTTTCGATCCTGGCGTTCAAGATCATCGAAGACCCCTTCGGCGTTCTGACGTTCGCCCGCGTCTATTCGGGCGTGCTGACCAAGGGCACGACGCTGCTCAACTCCACCAAGGAGAAGCGCGAGCGTATCGGCCGCATGGTCGCCATGCATGCGAATTCGCGTGAGGACATCGAAGAGGCCTACGCCGGCGACATCGTCGCTCTGGTCGGCCTCAAGGAGACCCGCACCGGCGACACGCTCTGCGATCCGGCGAACCCCGTCATCCTCGAGAAGATGGAATTCCCCGAGCCGGTCATCGAGATGTCGGTGGAAGTGGCTTCCAAGGCCGACCAGGAGAAGCTGGGCCTCGCCCTGCAGAAGCTGGCGTCCGAGGATCCGTCCTTCCGCGTCTCGACGGACAGCGAGTCCGGCCAGACCATCATCAAGGGCATGGGCGAGCTTCACCTCGACATCAAGATCGACATCCTTCGTCGCGCTCCGTTCAACATCAACGTGAACGTCGGTGCTCCGCAGGTTGCCTATCGCGAGACGATCCGCAAGCAGACTGAAATCGACTACACGCACAAGAAGCAGACCGGTGGTACCGGCCAGTTCGCCCGCGTGAAGTTCGTGGTCGAGCCGAACGAGATCGGCGCCGGCTACACGTTCGAGAACAAGATCATCGGCGGTGTGGTTCCGAAGGAATACATCCCGGGCGTCGAAAAGGGTCTGAACTCGGTGATGAGCTCGGGTCCGATCGCCGGCTTCCCGGTGGTGGACGTCAAGATCTCGCTGATCGACGGTGCCTATCACGAAGTCGACTCGTCGGCGATCGCGTTCGAAATCGCGTCGCGCGCCGCCCTTCGCGAAGGTCTCATGAAGGCCAATCCGGCCCTTCTCGAGCCCGTCATGAAGGTCGAGGTCGTCTCGCCGGAAGAGTATGTGGGTTCGGTTATCGGCGATCTGAATTCTCGCCGCGGCCAGATCCAGGGCCAGGACATGCGCGGCAACGCGAATGTCATCACGGCCTTCGTTCCGCTCGCGAACATGTTCTCCTACGTGAACAACCTGCGCTCCATGAGCCAGGGCCGCGCGAGCTACACGATGCAGTTTGACCATTATGAGCAGGTCCCGCAGGCCGTCGCTCAGGAGGTCCAGGCGAAGTACGCCTAGGCCTTTACGACGCGAAACTGAACCTGCTGACAGATACGACGGAGAATTCCGATGGCAAAAGAGAAATTCCAGCGCAACAAGCCGCACTGCAACATTGGCACGATCGGCCACGTTGACCACGGCAAGACCTCGCTGACCGCGGCGATCACCAAGGTGCTCGCGAAGACCGGTGGCGCGACGTTCAAGGCGTATGACCAGATCGACGCGGCTCCGGAAGAGCGCGCTCGCGGCATCACGATCTCGACGGCGCACGTCGAGCCCACGTCGACTGCCCCGGCCACGCCGACTACGTCAAGAACATGATCACCGGCGCGGCCCAGATGGACGGCGCGATCCTGGTCGTGTCGGCCGCCGACGGCCCGATGCCGCAGACCCGCGAGCACATCCTGCTCGCCCGCCAGGTCGGCGTTCCGGCGCTCGTCGTGTTCCTGAACAAGTGCGACCTGGTCGACGATCCGGAGCTGCTCGAGCTCGTCGAGCTTGAGGTCCGCGAGCTGCTGTCGTCCTACGACTTCCCGGGCGATGACATTCCGATCATCAAGGGTTCGGCCGTCGTGGCCCTGCAGGATGGCGACGCCAAGCTCGGCGAAGACGCGATCCTCGAGCTGATGACCGCTGTGGATGCCTACATCCCGCAGCCGGAGCGTCCGATCGACCAGCCGTTCCTGATGCCGATCGAAGACGTGTTCTCGATCTCGGGTCGCGGCACCGTGGTGACCGGCCGCGTCGAGCGCGGCATCGTCAAGGTCGGCGAGGAAGTCGAGATCGTCGGCATCCGTCCGACCGTCAAGTCGACCTGCACCGGCGTCGAGATGTTCCGCAAGCTGCTCGACCAGGGCCAGGCCGGCGACAACATCGGCGCGCTGCTTCGCGGCATCGACCGTGAAGGCGTCGAGCGCGGCCAGATCCTGTGCAAGCCGGGTTCGGTCACGCCGCACACCGTGTTCAAGGCCGAGGCTTACATCCTGACGAAGGAAGAGGGTGGCCGTCACACGCCGTTCTTCACCAACTACCGTCCGCAGTTCTACTTCCGCACGACCGACGTGACGGGCGTGGTGACGCTGCCGGAAGGCGTCGAGATGGTGATGCCGGGCGACAAC
>JAFKJZ010000415.1 GCA_017305815.1 Hyphomicrobiales bacterium | reverse complement strand
CTCTATCGTAGAGCGCTTCTTCGGGTTGCCACGCCGCCCGAGGATCAGACCCTTCTCGGCCGCCACCATGTACTGGTCACAGAGCTCGGCCACCGTCAGCGACTTGCGGCGCGTCTTCCGCTCGAGGAGCGGATCCTCCTTCTGGAGGACCACGCCGCCCATCGTCTCTATCGCCAGCTTCCGAGCCTGCTCGGTGGTGATCGCACCATGCGCGCCGATCGTCATGCGCCGGCGGGTGCCCTCGGCCGAGCGATAGTCGACGAAGTAGGTTCGGCGCCCCGTCGGGTGGACATAGACACCGAACCCCTTGAGCTCCGAGCACCAGATCGTGAACTGCTTGTCACGCGGATCTGCCCGGTCGACAATGGCTTTGGTGAGTTTCGGCATTCTTCGGCGCGCCCCGTGGTGAGTAACTCACAGTATGCTCACCATCGCTGAGTAAACAAGGGCCACCGCAGGAGCCTGAAAAGCGCATCGGAGAATGCTGCGGAACGCGACAACTAGAGGCGCAGCCTCACTTCCGAAAGCTCCAGCCATTTCCGGCGTCATGGGCTTGGCCGCCGAAGGAAGGCAGCCACTACGATCTGCCGATCGCGCTCGGCCTGATGGCGGCGCTCGGCGTGCTGCCGGGCGACCAGCTGGCCGATTTCGTCGCGCTCGGCGAACTGGCGCTCGACGGCACCATCGCCTCCGTCGCCGGCGTGCTGCCGGCGGCGATCGGCGCCAACGCCATGGGCCGCGGGCTGATCTGCCCCTCCGCCTGCGGCCCGGAAGCGGCATGGGCCGGCGGCGGCATGGAGACCCTGGCCCCGCGCAGCCTGATCGCCATCGCCAACCACTTCAAGGGCACGCAGGTGCTTTCGCGGCCCGAGCCGGCGCTGAAGCGCGACGGCGCGGCGCTCGCCGACCTCGCCGACGTCCGCGGCCAGGAGAGCGCCCGCCGCGCGCTGGAGATCGCCGCCGCCGGCGGCCACAACCTCCTGATGGCCGGGCCGCCCGGGGCCGGCAAATCGATGCTGGCGAGCCGCCTGCCCTCGCTGCTGCCGCCGCTGTCGCCGAAGGAGCTGCTCGAGGTGGCGATGATCGCATCCATCGGCGGCGAACTTGCCGGCGGCAAGCTGACCGACCGGCGTCCGTTCCGCGCGCCGCACCATTCGGCCTCGATGGCGGCGATGGTCGGCGGCGGCCTGCGCGCCCGGCCGGGCGAAGCCTCGCTCGCCCATCACGGCGTGCTCTTCCTTGACGAACTGCCCGAATTCACGCCGCAGGTGCTCGATTCGCTGCGCCAGCCGCTGGAGGCCGGCGAGGTGATGATCGCCCGCGCCAACCATCGCGTCCGCTATCCCTCCCGCTTCCAGCTGGTCGCCGCCATGAACCCGTGTCGATGCGGCATGGCAGGCGAGCCCGGCATGAGCTGCAAGCGCGGCCCGCGCTGCGCGGCCGACTATCAGGCGCGGCTGTCCGGCCCCTTCCTCGACCGCATCGACATGCGCATCGACGTGCCGGCGGTGACCGCGAGCGACCTGATCGGCGCGAGGCCTTCGGAGAGCAGCGCCGTCGTCGCCGAACGGGTTGCGGCGGCGCGCGCGCTGCAGGCCGAGCGGTTCGAGGCGCTGGGGATCGACGACATCCGCACCAACGCGCAATGCGGCAGCGCCCTGGTCGAGACGATCGCGACGCCGGACAAGGCCGGGGCGAAGCTGCTTGCCGAGGCCGCCGAGGCGCTGCGCCTTTCGGCGCGGGGCTATCATCGCGTGCTGAAGGTCGCCCGCACCATCGCCGACCTCGACGGCGCCGAGACGGTCGGCCGGCCGCATCTCGCCGAGGCGCTCCGCTACCGCATCGCCGGCGACCGGCTGCTGGCCGCCGCCTGAGCGCGGCCGGAGGCCCGGCCGGCGACTCTGGATCGGCGCGATATTTCGACGGCTTGCCGGCTGGACGCGCCATCGCCGTCAGCGACCGGGCCCGAACGACGGAACCGCGGACGGCCGAGACCGAGAAAGCGCTTCGTCACCGAACTGTCGGAGAACTGTGTTCTTCTCCGCAACGGGGTCAGAAATCCCGGCGGGAAAGCGCTGGGGACCAGCAGGAGAAGGTCAGATGGTCAAGCGCGGCAATGCGGCGACCCAGCAGGTTCTGCGCGTATCGGAAGCGATCATTGCTTTGCCGGCTCTATCGAAGCGGGCAATTGGCGGTATAAGACTCCCGATGCCGAAAGCCCTTCGCCCTGCTGCCATCCTGCCTGAAACGCTCGGTCGAATCGGAGCGCTGGAAGTGCGCCTTGCCGCCACGCCGCGCGAGGTGAAGAAGGCGCAGAAGCTGCGCTACAAGGTCTTCTACGAGGAGATGTCGGCGATCCCCGACGTGCAGGCGCAGCTGTCGCGCCGCGATCGCGACGGTTTCGACAAGATCTGCGACCACCTGCTCGTCATCGACCACGACACCCGCCTCGCTTCAGGCGAGGCGGCGATCGTCGGCACCTACCGCCTGCTGCGCCAGGAAGTGGCGAACCGCCACACCGGCTTCTACACGGCGAACGAATTCGACATCGGGTCGCTGCTGGAGCGGCATAGCGGGCTGAATTTCCTGGAGCTCGGCCGCTCCTGCGTGCTGAAGCCCTACCGCACCAAGCGCACGGTCGAACTGCTCTGGCACGGCATCTGGAGCTATGTCCGCAGCCACGGCATCGACGTGATGGTCGGCTGTGCCTCGCTCGAAGGCACCAATCCCGATGCGCTGTCGCTCCCCCTCTCCTTCCTGCACCACAGCGCCCGCGCCCCGGCCGAATGGACGGTGAGCGCGCTGCCGCACCGCCGCGTGCCGATGGACCGGATGGCAGAAGACGCGATCGACATGAAGGCGGCGCTGAAGACGCTGCCGCCGCTGATCAAGGGCTATCTGCGCCTCGGCGCCTATATCGGCGACGGCGCCGTGGTCGACCGCCAGTTCGGCACGACGGACGTGCTGATCGTGCTGCCGGTATCGGCGATCAGCGAGCGCTATGTGAACCACTACGGCGTCGACGCCACCCGCTACGCCGCCTGAAGGCCGGCAACCGCGGCTCCGGATGCGGGCCTAGCGGGGCGGAAAGGCGCGGCCGGGACGCGACCGGTAGGTCGGCAGCGTCCAGCCGAAGGTCAGTGCGCCTGCCCGCACCGCGAAGGCCGAAAGCGCACCCAGCACGGAAGCGGTCCAGAACGGCACGCCGAACAGGATGGCGAGCACGAACAGGGTCGCGCCCACCACCGTCGCTGTCACATAGATTTCCCGGCGCAGGATCACCGACGGCTCGCCGGCGACGATATCGCGGATGATGCCGCCGAAGGTCGCGGTGACGACGCCCATCACCACCGCGCCGAAGGGGCTGGCGCCCGCGTCGAGCGCCCGCGCCGCGCCCATGACGCAATAGCCGGAAATGCCGATCGCGTCGGCCCAGAGCAGCAAGCGGTAGCGATATTCGACGAAGGGCGCGACAAAGTAGACGAACACTGCGGTCGCGACGCAGAGCACGACCGGGGCGGGCTGGGTGATCCAGAACACCGGCGTCGCGCCGAGGATGACGTCCCGCAGCGTACCGCCGCCGACGCCGGTGATCGACGCCAGAAAGGCGAAGCCGACGATGTCGAGCTGCTTGCGAGACGCCGCGAGCGCCCCGGTCAGGGCAAAGACGAAAACCCCGATGAGATCGAGGCTGTAGAGCACGGGAGCATCCACAGCCTCGTCCGCCTCAGACGGAGTTGGGCGAGGAATCGCCGGCTTCGGTCTTCGCTTCCCTCGGCTTCGGCGCGCCCTTGGCAACGCCGACCATGGCCGGGCGCAGGACGCGGTCGCCAATCACGTAGCCGGACTGGACAACCTGCATGACGGTGCCGGCCGGCTGCTCGATGGTCGGGACCTCGAAGACGGCCTGGTGCAGATGCGGATCGAACTTCTGGCCGAGCGGCTCGAGCTTGCGGACGCCGTGGCGCTCCAGCGAATTGACGAGATCGCGCTCGGTCATCTCGACGCCGTCGATCAGCGCGGTCAGCGCCTCGTTGCCGCCGCGCGCCTCATCCGGAACCGCCTCGATGGCGCGGGCGAGGTTGTCGCCGGCGGTCAGCATGTCGCGAGCAAAGGCGGCGATGGCGTACTGGCGCGCATCCGCGACCTCGCGCTCGGTGCGGCGGCGCAGGTTTTCCATCTCGGCGATGGTGCGCAGGACGCGATCCTTCAACTCGGTCGCTTCAGCCTCGAGCGTCGCGATGCGAGCCGCCGCGGCGTCGCCATCCGCAGCCGTCGCGGCCGCGTCGGCGGCTGCTTCGGTGGAGGAGACGGGCTGGGTATCGTCAGACATGGCGAACTCTCTTTTGATCAGAACCAAAGGTTAGGCCCGATATCATGAGTTTGGGGCAGAAAATCAAGCTCTGCGCCCCTCCGCCGCGCCGCGATATGGGGCGGAAACGGACGGAAGGACGCTAGAGAACGATCACGCCGTGATGCAGCGCCTCGGCCTCGGGCTCGATGTGGATCAGGACTTCCGAGCCCTCGATCGCCTTGTTCAGCGCCGCCTCGATGCGATCGCAGATGACATGGCCGGCGGCGACGGTCATCGATCCCGGCACGACGAGATGGAACTCGATGAAAATGGCGCGACCGGCATTGCGGGTGCGGAGGTCGTGCACCTCGATCGCGCCAGTCGCCTCGGTCGAAATGATCGAGCGGATCTCGCTTTCCACCTCGCCCGAGACGGCATGATCCATCAGCCCGCCGACGGAATCGCGAATGACGCGCCAACCCGACCACAGGATGTTGACGGCGACGATGACGGCGAGCAGCGGATCGAGCACCACCCAGCCGGTGAGCGCCACCAGCACGAGGCCGATGAAGACGCCGACCGAGCTGATGACGTCGCTAGTCAGGTGCCAGGCCTCGGCGATGAAGGCGGGCGAGCGGCGGCGACGGCCGAAGCGGAACAGATACATCGCCCAGGCGCCGTTGATCGCCGTGGCGACCAGATTGATCGTCAGGCCGATACCGGCGTTTTCGAGCGCCCGCTTCTCCTCATAGGAGATCCAGGCCTCGCGCAGGATGAGCAGCGCCGCCACGACGATCAGCACGCCTTCCAGCACGGCGGAGAAATACTCCGCCTTGTGGTGGCCGAACTGGTGGTCGCTGTCGGCCGGCTTGTGGCTCAGCCGAATCGCCCAGAACGCCGCCACCGCGGTGGCGAGATTGACGATGCTCTCCAGCGCGTCCGAATAGAGCGCGACGCTGCCGGTCTTCCAGTAGGCCGCATATTTCAGCGCCATCACGACCAGCGCGATGACGATCGAGGAGAGCGCGACAAGCGTTATCCTGTCGTTCCATTTCGGCATGATCGTCCTCGGTGTGTCGGCGGTTTCGGCGCATTAACACCGCCGGCAGGAGGCTTCAACGGCTATCTTCGCAACTGCGAACGAGTGGCAATCAGAGCTGCCGGAAACCCAGCAAAAGCCTCAAAGACGACGCAGCGCGACCCGCTCGATCAGGTGGCTTTCCCCTTTGCTGAGGATAAGGTCGGCGCGCGGGCGGGTCGGCAGGATGTTCTCGTAGAGATTGACCCGGTTGATGCGAGACCAGAGCCGGTCGGCGATCGCCAGCGCCTCGGCGTCCGACACCATCGCATAGCGGTGGAAGTAGGAGCGCAGGCGCTGGAAGCGCTCGACATACCAGCGCCGGATGTCGGCCTCCTCGGCGTCGATATAGATCGAGAAATCGAAGAAGTCGGAGACGAAGGGCACCGCCGTGCCGTCGCGCGGCAGGCGCGGCGCCTGCAGCACGTTGATGCCTTCGACGATCAGGATGTCCGGCCGGTCGATGGTGATCCGCTCGCTCGGCACGATGTCGTAGACGAGATGCGAATAGACGGGCGCGGAGACGCTGCCGAGCCCGGCCTTGATGTCGGACAGGAAGGAGAGCAGCGCCGGCAGGTCGTAGCTCTCCGGGAAGCCCTTGCGCTCCATCAGCCCTTCGCGCTCGAGCACGGCATTGGGATAGAGGAAGCCGTCCGTGGTGATCAGGTCGACCTTCGGCGTGTTGGTCCAGCGCGCGAGAAGCGCCTTCAGCACGCGCGCGGCGGTCGACTTGCCAACCGCGACGGAGCCGCCGATGCCGATGATGAACGGGGTCTTGCCCTCATTGGCGCCGAGGAAGGTGCGGGTGGCGTTGTAGAGCCCCTGCGTCGCGGCGACATAGAGGCTGAGCAGGCGCGACAGCGGCAGGTAGATCGTCACGACCTCGTCGATCGAGATCGGATCGTTCAGACTGCGCAGGCGGAAAAGATCCGCCTCGGTCAGCGTCAGCGGCATGTCGGCCCGGAGGCTCGCCCATTCCTGACGGCCGAAGGTGCGATGCGGTGCGTGCTCGAGCCGCGCGGACTTGTCCATGTTCTTCTCCCCGACCGCGAACTACTCCGCCGGCCGCGACGCCTTTTCCTGCAGTCCGGTCTGCCGGGTGCGGCCCTCGAGCTCCTGCATCACCGCGTCAAGCGGCAGATCGGACGCCTCGAGCATCACCAGCAGATGGTAGAGCACATCGGCCGCTTCCGCCGTCAGCTCGGCCTTGTTGCCCTCGGTCGCGGCGATGACGGCCTCGACCGCCTCCTCGCCGAACTTCTTGGCGCAGCGCGACGGGCCCTTGGCCACCAGCTTGGCGGTGTAGGAGCCGGGATCGCCCGAATGGGCGCGGTTCCGGATGATGGCCGCGAGGTCGGAAAGCGTGAAATCGGACATGCCCTGCCCTCCTCAGCCGTCGAGCCGGACGGGAATGCCGGCCGCCGCCATGTGTGTCTTCACCTCGCCGATGGTGAACTGGCCGAAATGGAACACCGAAGCCGCCAGCACCGCGCTGGCATGGCCTTCGACGACGCCATCGACGAAATGATCGAGCGCGCCGACGCCGCCCGAGGCGATCACCGGGATCGGCACCGCATCGGCGATGGCGCGGGTGAGCGCAAGGTCGAAGCCGTCGCGCGTGCCGTCGCGGTCCATCGAGGTCAGGAGGATCTCGCCGGCACCCAGCGCCGCGACCTCGATCGCATATTCGATCGCGTCGATGCCGGTCGCCTTGCGGCCGCCATGGGTGAAGATCTCCCAGCGGTCGTGGTGGTCGCCGCTCATGCCGCGCCGCTTCGTCTGCTTGGCGTCGATGGCGACGACGATCGCCTGAGCGCCGAACTTCTCCGCCGCGCGGGCGACGATCATGCGGTCGGTCACGGCGGCCGAATTGATCGCCACCTTGTCGGCGCCGGCCAGCATCAGCGCGCGGATATCCTCCACCGCCCGGACGCCGCCGCCCACCGTCACCGGCATGAAGCAGGCTTCGGCGGTACGCGCCACGACATCGAGGATGGTGCCGCGGTTCTCGTGCGTCGCGGTGATGTCGAGGAAGCAGAGCTCGTCGGCGCCGGCCGCGTCATAGGCCTTGGCGGCCTCGACCGGGTCGCCGGCGTCGATCAGGTCGACGAACTGCACGCCCTTGACGACGCGGCCGTCATGCACGTCCAGGCAGGGAATGATGCGGGTCTTGAGCATCAGGCGGTCTCCCGCGCTTCGCGGATCAGCTTCAGCGCCTCGGCCGGGTCGAGCCGGCCGTCATAGAGCGCGCGGCCGGAGATCGCGCCCTCGAGGATGGCGCAATCCGGCTGCAGCAGGCGCTTGACGTCGTCGAGCGAGGCAAGGCCGCCTGAGGCGATGACAGGGATCTCAACCGCGCGGGCCAGCGCCAGCGTCGATTCGATGTTGAGGCCCTTCAGCACGCCGTCGCGATCGATGTCGGTGAAGACGATCGCCGCGACGCCGGCATCCTCGAACCGGCGCGCCAGCTCGATGGTGGTAAGCTCCGAGGTCTCGGCCCAGCCCTCTACCGCGACCTTGCCGCCGCGCGCGTCGATGCCGACGGCGACCTGACCCGGATAGGCCTTGCAGGCCTCGCGGACGAGGTCGGGATCGCGTACGGCGATGGTGCCGAGGATCACGCGGGCGATGCCCTTGTCGAACCAGGCTTCGACGCCGGCGAGATCGCGGATGCCGCCGCCGAGCTGGACCGGCATCTTCACGCGCTTCAGGATCGCCTCGACGGCGGCGCCATTGACCGGCTGGCCGGCGAAGGCGCCGTTCAGGTCGACGACGTGGAGGTATTCAAAGCCCTGGCTCTCGAATTCATGCGCCTGGGCGGCGGGGTCGGTGTTGAACACCGTCGCCTGCTCCATGTCGCCGAGCTTCAGGCGAACACAGGCGCCGTCCTTCAAATCGATGGCGGGAAAGAGGATCATCAGGGCTTCCACTTCAGGAAGTTGGCGAGAAGGGCGAGACCGAGCTTCTGGCTCTTCTCGGGATGGAACTGCGTGCCGGCGACGTTGCCGGTGGTGACGATCGCCGTGACCGGGCCGCCATAGTCGGCGGTGGCGATGACATCGCCCGGCTGTTCGGCAAAGAGCTGATAGCCGTGCAGGAAATAGGCGTGCCAGCCATCGTCGCCGAGCGCGATGCCGTCGA
The DNA here is from genome assembly GCA_017305815.1 of Hyphomicrobiales bacterium. GTDB lineage: Bacteria > Pseudomonadota > Alphaproteobacteria > Rhizobiales > Kaistiaceae > Kaistia > Kaistia nematophila. The sequence goes on along the minus strand of JAFKJZ010000415.1, from coordinate 1,054 downwards.
GCAGGGGATGCGAGCCGGACGCGTTCAGCGTGTTCCAGCCCATATGCGGGATCTTCAGGCGCGGATCGTTCGGCTCGATGCGCCGGACCTCGCCCTGGATGCGGCCGAGGCCCTTGGTGACGCCGTATTCGATGCCGCGCGTCGCCAGCAGCTGCATGCCGACGCAGATGCCGAGGAACGGCCGGCCGCGCGCGTCGATCGCCTCGTTGATCGCCTCGATCATGCCGTCGACGCTGTCGAGATTGGTGCGGCAATCGGCGAAGGCGCCGTCGCCGGGCAGCACGATGTGATCGGCCCTGGCGACGACGTCAGGGTCGGCGGTGACGACGACGGGCGCCGTCGAGCCGTTGCGCGCAGCGGCGAGCTCCAGCGCCTTGGCGGCCGAGCGGAGATTGCCGGCGCCGTAGTCAATGATCGCAATGGTCATCGGGTTGTCCCCGGGGTCGGAAAGAGGCCAACGATGTCGGCCGAGAAATGGGGTTGCGCGAGCGGAGCGGAAGCCGGTCCGGAAGGGCCCGGCGTCGCGTCGTCGGCACGGACGAAGAAACGGATCTCCGCCTCTTCGAGCGAACGGCCATCGGCGATGCCCTGCTCCCTGAAGCGGCGGCGCGCCAGCGTCCAGCGCCGGAGCGTGTTGCCCTCGAAGCCGAGATAGAGCGCGCCGAGCAGCCCGAGCGCCGCCGCCGTCGGGGCTCCCAGCGCGCGGCCCGCCCATTCGAGGCCGACGGCGAACAAAGCGTAGACGCAGAGCACGATCCACATGCGCCGGTAGAGCATCCAGATCACCGGGATCAGGAAGGCCGCCCAGCAGAAACCGTCCCTGACGAAGACCATGCGCTCGGCCTCGCGCATCCCGCCGGTCGCGGAAACGGGCGGTGCGTGCACGGTGTAGGTCGTCATGACGCTCCCTCAGTCGCCTAGCTTGCCCTTGGTCGACGGCACGCGGTCGGCCTGGCGCGGGTCGATCGACGCCGCCACCCGAAGCGTACGCGCCACCGCCTTGAAGCAGGTCTCGGCGATATGGTGGTTGTTGTCACCATGGAGATTTTCGATG
>JAFKJZ010000414.1 GCA_017305815.1 Hyphomicrobiales bacterium | reverse complement strand
GGACGAGCGATGTCGTGAAGGCATTGATGGCGCCGTCGGTTTCGACGGCGCGCAAGCGCGAAGCAGCGGCCGAAAGCGCGGCCATGAAGGTCGCCGCGCCCGACCCGCGCCAGGCCGCCATGGTCGAGATGATGCGCAAACTGGGCGACTCTGTCACCGAGAACGCCGACTATGTCGGCGGCAAGTTCGCCGAGGAAGCGCGCAAGATCCACTATCAGGAGGTCGAGGCGCGCGGCATCTATGGCGAGGCCTCGCCGGAAGAGGCGCGCTCCCTGGCCGAGGAGGGGATCGATTTCCTGCCGCTCCCGGTCCTGCCGGAAGACGGCAACTAGGTCGCCCGGATCAAGGCCCCATTTCTTCGCGCAAGTGAAAACGGCTCCGGTCATGCACCGGAGCCGTTCTTGTTTTCGGGTCGGGGAAGCGGCTCAGCGGCGGACGCCGGAAATCATGTAGTTGACGTCCATGTCGGACGAAGGGCTCCAGCGGTCCCGGAGCGGATTGTAGACGACGCCCGTCTCGGCCGAGAGGTCGAGGCCGTTCTCGCTGAGCGCCTTCGCCAGCTCCGAGGGGCGCACCAGCTTTTCGTAAGTGTGCGTACCGCGCGGCAGCCAGCGCAACACACATTCGGCGCCGAAGATCGCCAGCGCCCAGGCCTTCGGCGTCCTATTGATGGTGGAAAGCACCATCAGCCCGCCCGGCTTCACCATCGCCGATGTCTCGCGGATGAAGAGCGGCAGGTCGGCGACGTGCTCGACGATCTCCATCGCCAGCACGATGTCGAACTGTTCGCCGGCGGCGCTGAGGGCCTCGGCGGTGGTCGCGCGATAGTCGATGTCGAGACCGGCCTCGCTCGCATGCAGCGAGGCGACGCCGATATTGGTTTCCGATGCGTCGGCGCCGACGACGGTGGCGCCGAGGCGCGCCATCGGCTCGGACAGCAGGCCGCCGCCGCAGCCGATATCGAGCACGCGCAGGCCGTTCAGCGCCTTCGGATCCCGGCTGTCGCGGCCGAACAGTTTCGCCGCCTCGTCCTTGATGAAGCCGATGCGGATCGGGTTGAGCCGGTGCAGCGGCGCGAACTTGCCGTTCGGCGCCCACCACTCGCTGGCTATCGCGGAGAAATGCGCGATCTCGTCCTGATCGACCGTGGTGCCCGGGGCGGCGGCGGAAGTCTGTGCGGCGGCTGACATGGGCGGCTCCTTCTGGGGGCGAACGTCGTCGGCGGCGGGGCCGAAGTCAAGGCGGACGGCAGCCGGGGTCGACTTGTCGCGGCCGGAATCGGCGTTTGCGGTGGCTTCCTCCGCGGGCCGCGCCGACGCCGTTGCGGCTTCTGGCCGAAGTCGCTATGAAGGCGCCCGTCCGGTTGTTGTTAGCCGGAACTCCTTCAATCTCTTCCGCATCTTCCGCGGAAACTGCTTCCAAAGGTTGCTGATGGCCCGGCTGGTGATGAAGTTCGGCGGTACCTCCGTCGCCGATATCGATCGCATCCGCAATGTGGCTCGTCACGTCAAACGCGAGGTCGATGCGGGCTTCGAGGTCGCCGTCGTGGTTTCGGCCATGTCCGGCAAGACCAACGAACTCGTCAACTGGACGCGCGCCGCCGCGCCGCTGCATGACGCGCGCGAATATGACGCCGTCGTCGCCTCGGGTGAGCAGGTGACATCCGGGCTCCTCGCGATCGCGCTGCAGGAGATGGGCGTCAACGCCCGCTCCTGGCAGGGCTGGCAGATCCCGATCCGCACCGACGCCGCGCATGGCGCCGCCCGTATCGTCGACATCGACGGCGCGCGGCTGATCGAGCGGCTGGAGCAGGGCCAGGTCGCCGTGATCGCCGGTTTCCAGGGCCTCGGCCCGGACAACCGCATCGCGACGCTCGGCCGTGGCGGTTCCGACACCAGCGCCGTCGCGATCGCCGCCGCGATCAAGGCGGACCGCTGCGACATCTATACGGATGTCGACGGCGTCTACACGACCGACCCCCGCATGGTACCGAAGGCCAAGCGCCTCGACCGCGTCTCGCATGAAGAAATGCTGGAGATGGCGTCGCTCGGGGCCAAGGTGCTGCAGGTGCGCTCGGTCGAACTGGCTATGGTGCATGGCGTGCGGACTTTCGTGCGGTCCAGCTTCGTCGATCCGGAAGATCCGGCGCTCGGCGATCCCAACAATCCCCCAGGCACCCTCATTTGCGACGAGGACGAGATCGTGGAAAAGCAGGTAGTCACCGGCATCGCCTACGCCAAGGACGAGGCTCAGATCTCGCTGCGCGAAGTGGCCGACAAGCCGGGCGTCGCCGCGGCCGTGTTCGTGCCGCTGGCCGAAGCCAACATCAATGTCGACATGATCGTGCAGAACGTCTCGGAAGACGGCACGACCACCGACATGACCTTCACCGTGCCGAACACCGATTTCGAACGGGCCTGGAAGGTGCTGGCCGAGGCGCGCGAATCGATCGGCTATGCCAGCGTCCAGGGCTCGCGCGATCTGACCAAGGTGTCGGTGATCGGCATCGGCATGCGCAGCCATGCGGGCGTCGCCGCCTCGGCCTTCAAGGCGCTCGCCTCCAAGGGCATCAATATCCGCGCCATCACGACGTCGGAGATCAAGATTTCGATCCTGATCGATGCGCCCTACACCGAGCTGGCTGTGCGCTCGCTGCACACGCTCTACGGGCTGGACGCCGCCTGATCAACAGGCTTTCCGACCCGACGAAACAGCATTTTACCTTCTGCCCAACTCGTGCCACGACTAGGCAGGAAGCATGCGGGGAACCGGCCGAATCGGCCGGCTTCCCGAGACGGATTTCGATGGTCGAAGCCCGTCAAAGCTCTCGAATTGCGGAAGGCGGACCATGCGGGGGTCACTCGCCGGGCCGCGCGTCCTGCTCCGTCGCCTGCGCGAAATCATGGCGGAGCCGATCAGCGCGCAAGACCGGCTCGACAAGATCGTTGCCCAGATCGCGGCCAACATGGTCGCCGAGGTGTGCTCGGTCTATGTGTTGCGCGCCGATGACGTGCTCGAACTCTATGCGACCGAGGGCCTGAACCGCTCGGCGGTGCACCATGCCGGCCTGCGCGTCGGCCAGGGCCTCGTTGGCCTGATCGCCTCCGAGGCGCGTCCGCTCAATCTGCAGGACGCCCAGAGTCACCCGTCCTTCGCCTATCTCCCGGAAACCGGCGAGGAGATCTACAACGCCTTCCTCGGCGTGCCGATCCTGCGCGCCGGCCGGACGCTGGGCGTCCTCGTCGTGCAGAACCGCGCGCACCGCACCTATTACGACGAGGAAGTCGAGGCGCTGCAGACGACGGCGATGGTGCTGGCGGAGATGATCGCCGTCGGCGAGCTGCAGGGTCTCGCCCGGCCTGGCACGTCGCTCGACGTCAAGCGCCCGCTTTCGCTCAAGGGAACCCCGCTTTCGGACGGCATCGCGCTCGGCCATGTCGTGCTGCACGAGCCGCGCGTCGTCGTCACCCAGCTGATCGCCGAGGACACCGACAAGGAAAGCCGTCGCCTCGAGCAGGCGATCGCCAATCTGCGCCTGTCGGTCGACGACATGCTCTCGCGCGACGATATCGCGCTGGCCGGCGAGCACCGCGACATTCTCGAAGCCTACCGCATGTTCGCCTATGACCGCGGCTGGGTCCGCCGCATGGACGAGGCGATCCAGAACGGCCTTTCGGCCGAGGCGGCGGTCGAGAAGGTGCAGAGCGACACGCGCGCCCGCCTGCAGCGCCAGACCGACCCGTACCTGCGCGAGCGACTGCACGATTTCGACGATCTCGCCAACCGGCTCCTGCGCGAGCTGATGGGCAAGTCGCACGGCCCGGACGGCGCCAGCCTGCCCAAGGACAGCGTCATCGTCGCGCGCAACATGGGCGCCGCCGAGCTGCTCGACTATGACCGCAACCGCGTGCGCGGCCTGGTGCTCGAGGAAGGCGGGGCGACCAGCCACGTGACGATCGTCGCGCGGGCGCTCGGCATCGCCACCATCGGTCGCGCCGCCAATATCGTCTCGCTGGTCGAGAACGGCGATCCGATCATCCTCGACGCCGATACTGGCGAGGCCCATGTGCGGCCGCCGGCCGATGTCGAGGCCGCCTATGGCGAGAAGGTCAAGTTCCGCGCCAAGCGCCAGGCCCAGTATCGCCTGCTGCGCAACAAGCCGGCCGTGACCCAGGACGGCCACCGCGTTTCGCTCAACATGAATGCCGGCCTGCTGGTCGACCTGCCGCATCTGGCCGAAGCGGGCGCGGAGGGCATCGGCCTGTTCCGCACCGAGCTGCAGTTCATGGTCGCCTCGACCATGCCGCGCATGGACGAGCAGACGGCGCTTTACGCCGCCGTGCTCCAGTCCAGCGGCAACCGGCCGGTGACCTTCCGCACGCTCGATATCGGCGGCGACAAGGTGCTGCCCTATATGCGCATGCAGCCGGAGGAAAATCCGGCGCTCGGCTGGCGCGCGATCCGCCTCGGCCTCGACCGCCCCGGCCTTCTGCGCATGCAGTTGCGCGCGCTGTTGCACGCGGCTGCCGGCCGCGAGTTGCGCGTCATGTTGCCGATGGTCACCGAGGTGGGCGAGATTCACCGGGCACGGGCGCTGCTCGACCGCGAGGTCGCGCAATTGCGCCGGCATGGCCATGGCGAGCCCTCGCGCATCCTGCTCGGCTCGATGGTCGAGGTGCCGGCGCTGCTGTTCCAGCTCGATTCGCTGATGCAGGCGGTTGATTTCGTCTCTGTCGGCTCCAACGACCTGCTGCAGTACATGACCGCGAGCGACCGCGGAAACCCCCGCGTAGCCAGCCGGTTCGACCCGCTGTCGCGCCATTTCCTGCGCACCTTGCGGATGATCGTCGAGGGGGCTGACCGGCACGAGACGCCGGTGACGCTCTGCGGCGAGATCGCCAGCCGACCGCTCGCCGCAATGGCGCTGGCGGGCATCGGCTTCCGGTCTTTGTCGATGTCGGCCGCCGCGATCGGCCCGGTGAAGGCGATGCTGCTCGCGCTCGACATCGGCCGGCTCAAGGCCGTGCTCGATCCTCTCCTGGCCCTGGATAATGGCGAGGACGGCGTCCGCGCGGCGCTCGTCGCCTTCGCCGAAGCTGAAGGCATACCGATCTGACCTCCTTGCTGCCGCCCGGTCTTCCCTGGGAAAAGATCAATCACCTCGTCGCCCGCGCCGAGGTCATCGACCAGAAGCTCGCCGCGACCAGCGACGGGGCGACCTTGGTGCAATTGTCCAAGGAGCGCGCCGAACTGCAGGATATCGTCGAGGCGGTGAACCGGATGAAGGCCGCCGTCGCCGAGCGCGAGGCTCTGGACGATCTCGCCGGCGATCCCGAGATGGCGGCGCTGGCGGAGGAGGAGCGCGGCGCGCTCGAGGCGCAGGTCGAGGCGCTGACGCAGGAAATCCGCGTCCTACTGCTGCCGCGCGACGCCGCCGACGAGAAGAGCGCCATCCTCGAAATCCGCGCCGGCACCGGCGGCGACGAGGCCGCGCTGTTCGCCGGCGACCTCTTCCGGATGTATCAGCGCTATGCCCAGCTCCATGGCTGGCGGATCCAGGTTCTCTCGGAGAGCGAGGGCGAAGCGGGCGGCTACAAGGAAATCATTGCCGACGTCACCGGCAAGGGCGTGTTTGCGCGGCTGAAGTTCGAATCAGGCGCGCATCGCGTGCAGCGCGTCCCGGCGACGGAGGCGAGC
>JAFKJZ010000413.1 GCA_017305815.1 Hyphomicrobiales bacterium | reverse complement strand
CCACCGGCATCCATGCCAAGACCGGCTCGGGCGACGTCACCGTCGACCAGACCGGCACCGTCCTCTCCAACGCCGGCAAGGGCATCGACGCCTACACGCCTACCGGCGCCGTCACGGTTTCGACGGGAGCCGTTACCGCCAAGCTCGACGGCATCACCGCCACGAACCTGAGCGGACAGAAGGTCGAGATCACCAGCGGCGGCGTCACCTCCTATGACGGCGCCGGCATCCTGGCCTCGTCGGCGACCGGCATCGTCAAGGTGACCAACAACGGCGCCGTGACGAGCAAGCTGGAAGGCATCAAGGCCAGCAGCCTCGGTAACAACGCGGTCTCGGTCGAGCAGAACGGCGAACTGACCTCCTATGCGAAGTCGGGCATCACGGCCTGGTCCGCCCCCGGCGCAGTCAACGTCACCGGCGAAGGCGACATCACCGCCGAGCTGAACGGCATCGTCACGGGCAATGAGGGCTACGGCAAGATCACCATCGAGCGCAGCGGCAACATCACCGCCTACAAGGGCACGGGCATCATCGCCTCGTCGACCGACGGCGAGATCTCGGTGCGGAGCGAGGGCGACCTCACCGCCGATGTCGACGGCATCGTCGCGACCAACGAAGGCAACGCCAAGATCTCGGTGACGCAGATCGGCGACCTGACGGCCTACAAGGGAACCGGCATCGTCGTGAGCTCGGCCAATGGCGAGCTGGAAGTCTCGAACACCGGAACCCTGACCGCCGAACTGGACGGCATCGACGCCACCAATATCGGCTCCGGCAAGGTCACGGTCTACCAGGACGGCAGCCTCACCTCCAACACGGGCACCGGCATCGTCGCCTCCTCCTCCACGGGCGAGGTGAAGGTGACCACGATCGGTTCGCTGATCGCCGAACTCGACGGCATCGTCGCGACCAACGAAGGCGACGCCTCGGTGAGCGTGACCGCCGGCGCCATCACCTCCAACACGGGCACCGGCATCGTCGCCTCGTCGACGACCGGCGCCGTGACGGTCATCGGCAATGGCGCGATCCTCGCCGATCTGGACGGCATCGTCGCCAAGAACGAGGGCCTCACCGCGGTCCAGGTCACCCAGACGGGCAATGTCACCGCCAACAAGGGCAGCGGCATCATCGCCACCTCGGCCCTCGGCGCCATCACCATCACCAGCACCGGCGACATCCTCGCCGACGGGTATGGCATCAACGCCGTCAACAGCAGCGATGACGGCGCGATCACGATCGAGCATACCGGCGATATCACGGCGGCCAACTATGACGGCATTTACGCGGAAACCGCCAATGCCGACATCGATGTCACCGTCGACGGCGACATCTCCGCCCACCAGGACGCCATCCACCTCGTCAGCTATGGCGACCAGTCGGTGACGGTCGACGGCGGCCGGGTGACCGGCGGCGCCGGCTTCGCGGCCGTGCATTTCGACGGCGGCTACGAAAACAGCCTCGTCAACGCCGGCACGATCGACAGCGCCGACGGCATCAACGGCCTCGCCATCCTGGCGAACGACAACAATACGTCGATCGTCAACAATGGCACGATCACCGGCAATGTCGTGCTCAGCGACTGGTCGAACAGCTTCCTCAACGGCGAGGACGGCGTCTTCAACATGGGCGATACCGTCCATCTTGGCTCCGGCAACACGCTGACGAACGATGGCAGCGTCTCGGTCGGCGAAGTGGGCCAGGTCGCAACGACCGCGCTCACCGGCTCGTTCGTCAACGGCTCCACCGGCACGCTGCTGCTCGACATCGACCTCGCCGGCTCGACGGCCGACCGGCTGGACGTCTCGGGCACCGCGAGCCTTTCAGGCAGGCTCGGCCTGCACTTCACCTCGCTCGGCCAGTTCGACCAGACCTTCACGGTGCTGACGGCCGACACGGTGACCACCAGCGCGCTGCTGGTCTCCAACCCGCTGGTCCAGTACGCCATCGACAACGTCAATGAAGACCACCTCGACCTGACGGTTGCGGGCTACGAGTATCTCGTCGACGGACTGAACGAGAACGGGCGCGCCTTCGGCAGCTACCTGAACCAGGTGATCGGCAATGTCGGCGCGCTCGATCCGATCGCGTTGTCGCTGCTGAACCTCACCTCGATCGAGGCGGTCAACGAAGCCTACAACCAGCTGACGCCGGCCGATCATCTGAACGAACAGCTGATGGCGACCTACAACTCGCTCGGCTTCGCCAACAGCCTGATGAGCTGTAAGGTCCGGGACGGCGCCTATGTGTTCAATGCCGAAGGCGAATGCGCCTGGGGCCGCATCGGCTACCGCACCTTCGACCGCGACAGCACCTTCGACACGTCCGGCTTCACCCGCGACACCTGGGAACTCGCCGGCGGCGCGCAATATGCCGTCAAGGACAACTACCGCCTGGGCTTCGCCTTCGCGGCCAGCACGTCCAAGTCCAACGGTGCCGACGGCTCGACCAGCGACGGCAAGCAGGTCGAAGGCGGCGTGGTGCTGAAGTACGTGCCGGGTCCGCTGACGCTCGCCGCCTCGGCGTCCGGCAGCTATGGCTGGTACGATTCCGAGCGCTTCGTCGCCTTCGGCGACTTCTACAACGACCTGACCAGCAAGCCGGAAGCCGGCTCGCTGAACGGCCGCCTGCGCGCCGCCTACGACTTCGGCAACGACAAGGTCTATGTCCGTCCGCAGATCGAAGGCAACGCCACCTATCTCTACCAGTCGGCGTTCACCGAGACGGGCGGCGTCGCGGCTATGTCGGTCGACAGCGTCTCGCGCACCGTCTTCAGCGCGGCGCCGTCCATCGAGGTCGGCGGGCAGGTGGTGACGACCGGCGGCACGATGATCCGCCCCTATGTCCGGGGTGGCGTCACCGTGTTCTCCAACGACAGTTACGACCTGACGGCACGTTTCGCGACCGTCACGCCCGATGCCGGCGACTTCACGATCACCAGCAGCAGCGACCGGCTGCTGTGGAACACCTCGGCCGGCGTCGACGTCCTGTGCGAGAACGGCAACACCGTCCGCGCCTTCTACGACGGCAATTTCGGTCAGACCTCGACCGAGAACGCCTTCGGCCTGAAGGCCAGCCATAACTTCTAGGGCGCTCGCCGCCTCTGAAACCTGGATGTGAAACGCCCCGGAGCCGCAAGCTCCGGGGCGTTTTCCTTGGAGCCGCCTTGCGCGACCTGCCCGAGTGGAAACCCCGACATCGCAAACATTGCCGTTTCAAGAAATATTGATCGGCCGCAACCCTGCCTGCGAATACGACAGACCGGAAAGCCGATATTCCGGTAGCCCAAGCAATCCATCCCGGCAAACAATCCGCTCACGACAGGACTGCCGATCAATTCAGACGGTTACGAAACGGAATTGACTCGAAAGCAGTAAGCGGACAGATTTGCCTCCGGACTGACCTAGCGTCCACTCCAGAATTCTACATCTCCCCGACCTTCGGCCGGGGCCTTGCTTTTCGTTGCCGCAGATCACACCCGCTCCGCCATCCGCCGGAGAATTCGTGATGACGAAGCAGCCTGCATCGTACTCTTCCCCGGCCGCCGCCCCTCGCGGCCGGCATGCGTTACGCCCTGGCGCGCCCTGCGACAGCCTCATCCCATCCCGAACGCCCCCGCCCGATTCCTGACCGAGCGATATCCTGCGAAGGACCCGCCAAGCGGCCCGCGAGGAGACCCGCACAGGGAGATGTCCTCTTTCCTCAGCCACACCGGGAGAATGACATGACCGATCGACCGATTGCCCCCGACCAGACCGACCACGGCGTCAGCAGGCGGTCGCTATTGACCGGAACGACGGCGCTGATCGCAACCTCGGCGCTCGCCGCCGTCTCCGCGGCGACCGCCATGCCGGCCGCGGCGCGCGCGCAGTACGCGCCGGCCCCGTCCGGCAAGATGCCGAACATCCTCGTCATCTTTGGCGATGACATCGGCATTCCGCAAATCAGCGCCTACACGATGGGCCTGATGGGCTACCGCACGCCGAACATCGACCGGATCGCCAGCGAGGGCGCGATCTTCACCGATTCCTACGGCCAGCAGAGCTGCACCGCCGGCCGTGCCTCGTTCATCCTCGGCCAGGAGCCGTTCCGCACGGGCCTCCTGACCATCGGCATGCCGGGCGACCCGCACGGCATCCAGGACTGGATGCCGACGATCGCCGACGTGCTGAAGACCAAGGGCTACGCCACCGGGCAGTTCGGCAAGAACCATCTCGGCGACCAGGACCAGCACCTGCCGACCAATCACGGCTTCGACGAGTTCTTCGGCAACCTCTACCACCTCAACGCCGAGGAGGAGCCGGAGGGCTACTTCTACCCGAAGGATCCGGAATTCCGGAAGAAGTTCGGTCCGCGCGGCGTCATCCATTCCTTCGCCGATGGCAAGATCGAGGACACGGGCCCGCTCAACACCAAGCGCATGGAGACCGTCGACGAGGAGTTCCTGACCGCTGCGAAGGACTTCATCGACCGCCAGCACAAGGCCGACAAGCCGTTCTTCGTCTGGTTCAACGCCACCCGCATGCACGTCTTCACGCATCTGAAGAAGGAATCGCTCGGCAAGACCGGCAAGGGCATCCATGCCGACGGCATGGTCGAGCATGACGGCATGGTCGGCGAACTGCTGAAGCAGCTCGACGATCTCGGCATCACCGAGGACACCATCGTCGTCTACACGACCGACAACGGCGCCGAGATCGCGCTGTGGCCCGATGGCGCCATGACGATGTTCCACGGCGAGAAGGGCACGACATGGGAAGGCGGTTTCCGCATCCCGATGATGGTGCGTTGGCCGGGCGTCGTGAAGCCCGGCACGCAGATCAACGACCCCGTAGCGCTGATCGACTGGATGCCGACGTTTGCTACCGCCGCCGGCATTCCCGACATCAAGGAGCAGATGAAGAAGGGCTTCCAGGCCGGTTCGAAGACGTTCAAGGTCCATCTCGACGGCTACGACCTGACCGAACTGCTGAAGGGCGAAGCGAAGGAGCCGCCGCGCGATACGATGTTCTACTTCGACCAGGGTGGCAATCTGAACGCGCTGCGCTGGAACGACTGGAAGCTCTCCTTCGCGGTCTCGAGCGAAGGCAACATCGCCACCGCGACGCGCGAGGTCCCGGCCTGGGCAAATATCGCCAATCTCCGCATGGATCCCTATGAACGGGGCATGAAGGAAGGCGGCGGCGCCACCGAATTCCTGGCGCGCAACATGTGGCTGCTGGTGCCGGTGCAGGGGAAGATCAAGGAGTTCTTCGCCGACTTCACGGAGTTCCCCTACCAGGAAGGCAGCTCGCTGAACGCGAGCGGCATCAATTACGGGCTGTTGCGGCAGGAAGCGGCGCTCAATCGCCTGAAACAGCTGGAATCACTGGCGCCGCAGTAGGGCGCGGCGGGAGCCGGCGGTATCCGAAAAGATCCATGGCGCCGCGCTGCGCCGCCATGGACGCCCACCGGCGGCAATACCATGCCTGCCTTCGTCCAAGCCTGCCCGGCTAACGCGGGACCGCCGTGCTGGCCCCACGCAGCCCTGTCGCGTCATCACCCTCCCGGGTGGCTACATGCTCAGCCGGGCGGGTCATCATCACAAGCACGTCCCTCACGGTTCGCGCTCACCCTTCTCGACGGTGATGAACGAGCGATTGGCATCGAGATGCGGTGAGGCGGCGCCCGCCGCATCGTGGGGAAGGATGATCATCGGACGCTG
>JAFKJZ010000412.1 GCA_017305815.1 Hyphomicrobiales bacterium | reverse complement strand
GCCGGTCCGGCCGGCGACGCCTATTTCGCCTATACGACACTGATCGGCCTCGTCCTGCTCTGGGCCTCGGCCATCGTGACGCTCTACACCGGCTATGACTATTTCCGCGCCGGCCTCGGACACATCCTGGAGGAAGAGCCGTGAAACTCGTCTATTTCGCCTGGGTCCGCGAGCGGATCGGCACGGCGGAGGAGACGGTGGAGCCGCCGCGCGGCGTCGACACGGTCGGCGATCTGCTCGGCTGGCTCCGGACCCGCGGCGACAGCTACGAGGCGGCGCTCGCGGAGCCGGCGGCGATCCGCGTGGCGCTTGATCACGACCACGCCGACCATGAAGCGTCCATCAGCGGAATTCGCGAGGTTGCCCTCTTCCCGCCCATGACCGGAGGCTAGGTTCGCCATGACCCATGCCCGTTCTCCCAATGTCCGCGTTGCCATCGTTGCCGAGCCGCTCGACATCACGGCGGAGATCGAGCGCGTTTCGGCAGGGCGCGGCGACATCGGCGCCATCGTCACCTTCACCGGCCTCTGCCGCGACGAGGACGGCCGGCTCGAGGCGCTCGAACTCGAGCACTATCCCGGCATGGCAGAGACCGAGGTCAAGCGCATCGCCGAGCAGGCGGCCGGCCGCTGGGAAATCTCCGACGTCACCGTCCTGCACAGGCACGGCAAGGTGCGCCCGGGCGAGAACATCGTCCTCGTCGTCACCGCCTCCAAGCACCGGCACGCCGCCTTCGAATCGGCCGAGTTCATCATGGACTTCCTGAAGACCCACGCTCCCTTCTGGAAGAAGGAGCACACGGCCGCCGGCGCCGTGGCCTGGGTCGCCGCCAAGCAGGCGGACGACGAGGCGGAAGAGCGCTGGAACAACTCCGATTGAGCCATTCCCGAAGTGACCGGCCCGGCGGCGCCTTCGCGCCGCATGAGCCCTTGGCCGAAGCGCTGCTGCCGCATGCGACGTCGAGCGACGACGGCTCGCACGATGTCGCGCATCTTGCGCGCGTCTGGAGCAACGCCGCCACGATCCTGGCCGAGGAAGGCGGCGCAGCCGAGGTCGTCGCGGCCGCGGCGCTGCTGCATGACTGCGTGACGGTCGAGAAGAACGATCCGATGCGCGCCCAGGCCTCCCGCCTCGCCGCCCGCAAGGCGGAGACGGTGCTGCGGGATCTCGGCTGGGACGGCGAGCGGATCGCCGCTGTCGCACACGCGATCGAGGCGCACAGCTTTTCCGCCGCGATCCCGCCGGAGACGCTCGAAGCGAAGATCCTGCAAGACGCCGACCGGCTCGATGCGATCGGCATGGTGGGCGTGGCGCGCTGCTTCTATATCGCCGGGCGGATGGGCAGTGGCCTCTACGATCCCGCCGATCCCGAGGCTGCGTGGCGCCCGCTCGACGACAAGCGCTTTGCCATCGACCATTTCGAAAACAAGCTCTTCAAGCTCGCGGCCGGCTTCCAGACCCGGACGGGCGCCCGGCTGGCCGAATTGCGGCAGGCGCGGCTGCGCCGCTTCTACGACGAATTCCTCGACGAAATCTGAGCCGCGCCGTCGAAAGCCGGCCATGGGAGACACTTCATGCTGACGATCTGGGGCCGCAACAACTCGAACAACGTCAAGAAGGTGCTCTGGTGCGCCGAGGAGATCGGTCTCGCCTATGAATCGATCCCGGCCGGCGGTAGCTTCGGCCTGACCGCCGATTCCGCCTATCGCGCCATGAACCCGAACGGGCTTGTTCCGACGATCCGCGACGGTGACTTCGTTCTGTGGGAATCGAACGCCATCGTCCGCTACCTGGCCGGGCGCTATGCGCCGGGCGTGCTTTCGCCGGAGGATCCGCAGGCTCGCGCCAGCGCCGACCGCTGGATGGACTTCACCACTTCCAGCGTCGCCGCCCCGTTCCGCGACCTGTTCTGGGGCATGGTCCGCACGGCGCCGGACAAGCGCGACCTGGCGGCGATCGAGGCCGGCCGCGCGAAATTCGCCACGCTGCTCGCGATCGCCGATCGCACGCTGGCCGAGCAGCCCTTCCTTTCGGGCGACAGCTTCGGCATGGGCGACATCCCGCTCGGCTGCTTCACCTATGCGTGGTTCGAGATGCCCATCGAGCGCCCGGACCTGCCGCATCTCGCCACCTGGTACGAAAGGCTGAAGCAGCGCCCCGCCTACCAGAAGACGGTGATGATCGGCCTGAGCTGAGATCGGCTCACGGCGATCGCCAAACAAAAATGGCCGGGACGAGCCCGGCCATTCGCAACTCTCCGAAGCTTCGGCGAATTAGCCGACGAGTTCGATGCCCGAGAACCAGTAGGCGATCTCCTGGGCAGCGGTCTCCGGAGCGTCCGAACCGTGCACCGAGTTCTCGCCGATCGACAGGGCGAATTCCTTGCGGATGGTGCCGGCGTCGGCGTTGGCCGGGTTGGTCGCGCCCATGACTTCGCGGTTCTTCAGGATGGCGCCTTCGCCTTCCAGGACCTGCACGACGGTCGGGCCGGCGGTCATCGTCTCGACCAGCTCGCCGAAGAAGGGACGCTCCTTGTGGACGGCGTAGAAGCCTTCGGCCTGCTGGCGCGACATCCACACGCGCTTCGAAGCGACGACGCGCAGGCCGGCCTCTTCCAGCTTGGCGGTGATCTTGCCGGTCAGGTTGCGCTTGGTCGCGTCGGGCTTGATCATCGAGAAGGTGCGTTCGATCGCCATGTCTTCGGTCCTGTCGAATGGGAAGGGGTAAATGGGTGGCGCTGTATAGCCTTGGCGCAGGCACCGGGCAAGGGCGGCGACGGCGCCTGCGATCGTTTGAACCGCCCGGATTCGGCTACGAGATCGAGAGAGCGCCTTGATTCGGTAAGCCGGCTTGCTCGGGCAAGGCGCTGTGGGACGTCTTCACGGCGAGGTCGTGGCTGAGCAGCCCGCGCAGCGCGATGTCGATCGCCTTCTCCTTGCGCATCAGGGCGCGAAGCCGCCCGACATCCCATTGCAGCACGCGCGCTCCGGCCTGCAGGCGCACATCGGCCGTGGCGGGACCGCCGGTCAGGAACGCGATCTCGCCGATAAACGATCCGGCTCCGACACCGAGCCGCCGGCCGTCCTTGTTCACCTCGGCGGCGCCGGAAAGCACGTGGAACAGCGAAGTCGGCCGCACGCCCCGCTCCGTCAGCGGCATCGCTCCTCCCCGGCGTTCCGCGCAGGCGAGCAGCCTGCGGAACTGGCCGGGCGACAGCACGCCAAACGCCTCGAACAGCGGCTTCACCTCGTCGTCAATGCCGAAGCGCAGCCGGTCGCGGAACAGCAGGGCGATCATGACGACATTGACGACGATGGTCAGGATCTTCCAGCTGAGCGGATCCCAGAGCGGTCCGCCGGCCGAGATCAGCACGTAATAGCTCGACTGAAGGATCATGCTGACGATGACTACCACGCGCAGATGGATCTGGTCCCGGAACAGATAGGCGATCAGCGCGATCGCATTGCCGACATGAAAAATGATCTCCAGCAGGAGCGGGTGGGATATTCCCATATCGCGAACGAAGCCTCAGCATTGCGCGGGATTCGCCCGCCGGTCTGACGCTAGGTTATCCGCAATATTCCCCCTGCCGTATGACAGGCTTCATATATTCCCGCCGCCGCTTGCCGTCATTTGGAGAACCCGAGGCCATGAAGCCGCATTTCGAGATGTTCGCCGCCTATAATGGCTGGGCCAATGACCGCCTCTATGGCGCGGCGCGCGCCCTCGCCCGCGCGGACTATCTCGCCGATCACGGCGCCTTCTTCGGCTCGCTCAACGGCACGCTCAACCATCTCCTGGTCACCGACCGTATCTGGATGCGCCGCTTCACCGGCGAAGGCCCCGCCCCTGCCGCACTCAACGAGTTGGTGACGGACGACCTGGAGGAACTGGCGACGCAGCGGGCGACCGAGGACGCGCGGATCATCGCCTATGTCGACGGGCTCGATGAGGCGACCATCGCCGGCACCTTCACCTATCGCCCGGTCACCAATCCGGTCGAGATCACCCAGCCGCTCGGCCCCGCCCTCGCCCATCTCTTCAATCACCAGACCCACCACCGCGGCCAGGCGACGGCGATCCTGACGCGGATCGGCGGCCGCGACGCCTGCCCGAGCCTCGACCTGATCCAGTTCCAGCGGCAGACCGGAATCGGCCTCCGCTGAGCGACGGCCAGTCGCGCAAATATATCGGAGATGTGTGAAGCCGGTCGCTTGATTCAACCGGCACGGAAGCGCACGCTTTCCAGAGTCTGTACCTGTCTCTGTGAGTCCTCATGTTTCGGCCCCTGGTCCTTGCGTTCGCTCTTTCCGTCTCCGCCGCGCAGGCAGCGACCCCGAAGCTCGAGGCCGAGCCGCCGCAGGGAATGTCGGATGCCGAGATGGCCGAGGTCGTCGATTTCGTCGTCGGCAACGCCGTGTTCGCGCTCTATCACCAGGCCGGCCACATGATGATGGAGCGCTACGGCATCGAGCCCGCCGGCGGCGAGCAGGCAGCCGACGATTTCGGGGTCATGACCCTCCTGGAGCCGCGCAGCGGCGCCGGCGACCAGACGCTGGTCGACGCCGTCGACAGCTGGATGCTCTCGAATCACCTGACCGCCTCGGCCGGATCCGACGCCATTGGCCTGCCCGACCGGCATTCGGTCGACGCCGATCGCGCCAATGCCATCGTCTGCAACATGGTGGGATCCAACGACAAGGATTTCGCCGACATCGCCGACGCGGCAGCGCTGACGCCCGCCGCGCGCGCCAACTGCGCGACCTCCTACCAGAGCAAGCGTTCGCTCTGGGACAACGCGCTGAAGCCGATTCGACGGGCTGCCGGCGCGCCGCTCTCGGTCATTCCGGTCGTCTACGACCCGCCGGCCGCCAACGAGGTCGTCGAGCTGACCATCCTGCACGACAACAAGGTGCTGGAGGAAGTCGCGACCCGGCTCGCCAACGATTTCACCCTGCCGCAGCCGCCGACGCTGCGCGCCAAGAGCTGCGGCGCCGTGACATCCAGCTATGACCCGGCCAGGAACGAGATCGTGCTCTGCTACGAGCTGTCCGGCTATCATGCCGAACTGATCGTCCGCGACATCCAGGCCCGCTGAGCCCCAAGCAGCGACATCTTCACGCGATCCGCTTGCGTCCGCCCGCAAGGCACGGCACATAGCCGCCATGCTGCACGTCAATGAAGTCACCTATCGCATCGCCGGCCGTACGCTTCTCGAGGAGGCGACCATTGCGCTGCCCGACGGCGTGAAGGCGGGCTTCGTCGGCCGCAACGGCACCGGCAAGACGACCCTGTTCAAGCTGGTCACGGGCGACATCGCTCCGGAGAGCGGCTCGATCGGGCTACCGCGCGGCGTGCGCATCGGCCAGGTGGCGCAGGAAGCGCCCGGCACCGAGCAGTCGCTGATCGAATTCGTGCTCGCCGCCGACACGGAGCGCGCCGCGCTCATGAAGGAAGCCGAGCACGCCACCGACCCGCACCGCATCGCCGAGATCCAGATCCGCCTGACCGATATCGGCGCCCATGCCGCCGAGGCGCGGGCCGGAACGATCCTCGCCGGCCTCGGCTTCGACGCCGAGGCGCAGTTGCGCCCCTGCTCCGCCTTCTCCGGCGGCTGGCGCATGCGGGTGGCGCTCGCCGCCGTGCTGTTTTCCGAGCCGGACCTGCTGCTCCTCGACGAGCCGACCAACTATCTCGACCTCGAAGGCACGCTCTGG
>JAFKJZ010000411.1 GCA_017305815.1 Hyphomicrobiales bacterium | reverse complement strand
TGGCATTCGAAACGGATTCTATCGTTAAAAACTTGCTATATGGCGAGCAGAACGCCGCGCCCCACCTCGGTTTCAGCCGGTCCCCGCCTCGTGCCGGCGGCTCATGACGAGCAGGCCGACGAAGACCAGGCAGGCGATGACGTGGAACGAGACGACGAATAGGTTGAGCCCGAACGTCTCGGCGAACACCGTGTGCATCGCGATTTCCAACAGCGCGACATAGATCCAGATCACGTTGCCCCAGGCGACGCGCATCCAGAGGCCGATAGCGGCGACGAGGTCGACCACGGCGAGATGGATGGTGACGAAGCGCCACTGCGTCGACATCGTCTCGAAGCTCCAGCCGTCATCCTGGAAGACGCCGGCGATGTAGAGCCACTGGCGCAGGCCGAGCAGCAGCAGGATGGCCGCCACGCCACGCAGATAGACGTCGAGCGCCAGCGCATACGGATTGTCCGGCTCGCTCGGCAGCTGGGTAACTTCATTGTCGATCATGGCAGCGGAAGATCTCCGTCGTGGGGAGCCACGAAGTGCCCTTCGATCAGGCCCGGGTCAACTGCGTCGAGCGTAGCAGGGTTCCACCGCGGCGACTGGTCCTTGTCGACCAGCACGGCCCGCACGCCTTCATAGAAGTCATGGCCGTCGAGGATCGTGCAGGCGATCCGCCAGTCCAGCCGGATGCAGTCGTCGAAATCGAGTTCGCGCGCGGCGCGGATCTGCCGTAGCGCGACGCGCAGGCTTGTCGGCGATTTGCCGCGGATGGTGGCGGCCGTTCGCGCCGCCCATTCGGCATGGGGCCCCTCCAGCACGTCGAGGCGGGCGAGGATCGATTCGACCGGACCGGTCGCGAAGATGGCCGAGATCGTCGCATCGACGGGACCGAGCGTTTCGGCCGGCGCCGCCTCGGCGTGGCGAGCGAGCACCGCGTCGACATCTGCGGATTCCGCGAGTTCGGCGACGATCGCATCGAAGGCGGCGGCTGGGGCCGCATGGGTCGCGACGCCGGCATGGAGCGCATCGCCGCGCGCCAGCCGCGCCGCGGCCAGGCCGCAATAGAGCCCGATCTCGTGCGGCATGCGCGACAGGAAGAAGCTGGAGCCGACATCCGGGAAGAAGCCGATGCCGGTCTCCGGCATGGAGAAGATCGCCTTTTCGGCGAAGACGCGATGCGATCCGTGCACGGCGATGCCGGCGCCGCCGCCCATGATGTAGCCGTCGACGAGCGCGACATAGGACTTGGGATAGGCCTTGATCGCCGCGTTCAGACGGTATTCGTCATGGAAGAAGGCTGTCTGGTCCGGCGCCCCTCGTCCGGCCTCGTAGACGGCGCGGATGTCGCCTCCGGCGCAGAAAGCGCGCCCCTTCGCCCGGACGATCACCAGGCGGATCGCCGGATCGTACTTCCATTCCTCGAGAGCGCCGGCGAGCGCCTTGATCATGCCGTGCGACAGCGCGTTCAGCGCGGACGGGCGATTGAGCGTGACGAGGCCGGCATGCCCCAGGCGTTCGAACAGGATTTCAGGCTCGGCCATCTTGCCTCCGGCGGGATGTGGACGATGGTAAGCGGGACCCGCGGCGGGACAAGGCCGCGTCGTCCGCCGTCCCCACCTCATTCGCCGGTGGCGTCTTTCAGACGAGATGATGGCCTCATCTCTCCGCTGGCGAGAAGCCGGCGCGTTCTATATGATCCACCGCATGTCTAGATAGTCTTTGCGAAGCTTTGCTCTGGAGCGGAACCTTGCGGTTCGGCGGGCCAGCCCTTTTTCTTTGTCCAAACGGATAAGATGGTACCCTTCTCAATGATTGCCGCGCGCTAACCGCACATGCCCTGGCAAGACCTTTTGATCATCGCTGTGTTGATCGCATTCAACGGCTTCTTCGCGCTTTCCGAGATCGCCGTCGTTTCATCCCGCCCCGCCCGTCTGCAGTTCATGGCCAATGAAGGCGTCCGCGGCGCCACCACGGCCCTGCGCCTGGCGGAGGATCCGACCGGGTTTCTCTCCGCCGTCCAGATCGGCATCACGCTCGTCGCCATCCTGTCGGGCGCCTTTGGCGAGGCAGCGCTGGCGACGCCGCTTACCGACTTCCTGATGTACGAGTTCCCGAGCCTCGGCGCTCGCGCCTCGACGATCGCGACCGTCATCGTCGTGGTCGGCCTCGCCTATTTCTCGCTGATCGCCGGCGAACTGGTGCCGAAGCGGCTGGCGCTGACCAATCCCGAACGGCTGGCCTGCTTGGTGGCGCGTCCCGTCGGCATGCTCGCCCGCATCGCCCTGCCCGTGGTCTGGTTCCTGCGCCTGTCGACGGACACGGTGCTGCGCCTCATCGGCAAGCAGGGCAATGACGAGCGTGGTGTCACCGAGGAAGAGGTGAAGACCATGATCGCCGAAGGCGCCGAGGCCGGCGTCTTCCACCAGGCTGAGCGCGAGATGATCGAGGCGGTGATCCGCGTCGCCGACCGTCCGGTCCGCACCATCATGGTCGCCCGGCCCGACGTCGTCTGGCTCGATATCGAGGATCCGCCGAGCGAGAACCGCAACACGGTGATCGAATCCGGCCACTCGCGCTTTCCGGTCAGCCGCGGCGAGATCGACGCTGTCATCGGCATCGTCCACGCCAAGGACCTGCTGGAGCAGATCTACAAGGGCCAGACCGTCGATATCGAGGCGATCATCCGCGAGCCGCTCTATGTCGACGAGCGGATGGCGATCCTGAAGGTCCTCGACCGGTTCAAGACTTCGAACGTCCACATGGCCGTCGTCCTCGACGAGTATGGCAGCTTCCAGGGCGTCGTCACGCCGATGGATATCCTGACGGCGATCGCCGGCGACATGCCGGAGCACGAGGGCGACGACGTCCCTGACGCGACGCAGCGCGCCGACGGCTCGTGGCTGATCGACGGCAGCGCGCAGATCGACAGCGTCGAGCGGACGCTGGGACTGCGATCCCTCGCCAAGGACGAGGACTTCGCCACGATGGCCGGCTTCATGCTGCACCATCTCGGCCACATCCCCGTGCCGGGCGAGTTCTTCAGTTATGAAGGCTGGATCTTCGAGGTGGTTGACCTCGACGGCCGCCGGATCGACAAGGTGCTCGTCCGCAAGAGCGACAGCTAATCGCTCCACTCCATCGGGAGGCGCGACAGCGCGGCGCTTGCCGCCGGCTTTGCCGGTGCTAACGTCCCGCTGCCGCGCATCCAAGGAAAGCAGAATGACCCGTCACAACTTCACGCCGCCCGACATGAACGCGATCCTGGGCGGCCGCCGCCTTCGACGCAATCGCAAGGCGGACTGGTCGCGCCGGCTCGTGCGCGAGACGCTGCTGACGGTCAACGACCTGATCTGGCCGATCTTCCTGATCGAGGGCACGAATGTTCGCCAGGACGTCGCCTCGATGCCGGGCGTGCAGCGCCTCTCGGTCGACCAGGCGGTGGTGGAGGCCGAGAAGGCGGCGGCGCTGGGCATTCCGGCGATCGCGCTCTTCCCCTTCACCGAGCCGTCGCTGCGCGATCCGACCGGTTCCGAATCGCTCAATCCGAACAACCTCGTCTGCCAGGCCTGCCGCGCCATCAAGGCGGCGGTGCCGGAGATCGGCCTGATCACCGACGTCGCGCTCGATCCCTATACCAGCCACGGCCATGACGGCGTGATGGAAGGCGACCGCATCGTCAACGACGCCAGTGTCGCCCTGCTGGTCCAGCAGGCGCTGCGCCAGGCCGAAGCCGGCGCCGATGTCATCGCGCCGTCCGACATGATGGACGGCCGCGTCGCGGCGATCCGCGAGGTCCTGGACGAATCGGGCTTCCTCGACGTCCAGATCATGGCCTACTCGGCCAAGTACGCCTCGGCCTTCTACGGCCCGTTCCGCGACGCGATCGGCACCTCGAAGACCCTGATCGGCGACAAGCGCACCTACCAGATGGATTTCGGCAATACCGACGAGGCGCTTCGCGAGGTCGAACTCGACATCCAGGAAGGGGCTGACATGATCATGGTCAAGCCCGGCATGCCCTATCTGGACGTGGTGCAGCGGGTGAAGGAGACCTTCGCCATGCCGACCTTCGCCTACCAGGTGTCGGGTGAATACGCGATGCTGCAGGCGGCCGCCCGCAATGGCTGGATCGACGGCGAGCGCGCCTTCATCGAAAGCCTCGCAGCCTTCAAGCGGGCGGGGGCGGACGGGGTGCTGACCTACTTCGCGCCGCTCGTCGCACCGCTGCTTCCTCGCTGAGCGGGGCGCGCCGATGAGGGGGGCCGCAAGATCGGCCGCGATCATGGCGCTCCTCTTCTGCGCCGCCGCGCTGCTTTCCGCCTGCAGCGACGTCGACCGCCAGCAGGCGAAGATCTGCGTTGCGGTCGCCACCGCCGTCGCGCCCGAGAACCAGAAGGTATCGATCCAGTCGGTCATCCCGCTCGTCGGCGTCAGCCATGCGGTGCGGGTGAACTACAGCGTGCCCGGCATGGCGCTGCCGCTCTATGTCGATTGCGCCTTTGGCGGCGGCATGCTGGAGCCCGGCCGGGGCGACGTCATCGGCGTGCGCGGCTATGACGGCGCGCTGTCGGAACGGGAATTGCTGACGCTCTATCGCTGGTTCCTGTCGCGGGACGATTTCATCGATCGCGCCGTGGCCGAGACGAACTGGCAGCCGGAGAGTATCCAGTTGCTGTCCTGGGCGCCGCCGAAGGCGGTCGGCTTCGCGCTCCAGCAGGTGACCAACATTCTGAACCTCGCGGCGCTCTATTCGCCGCTCGCCCTCGCCTTCGCCCTCATCTACGGCCTGATCCGGCGCATCAACATGGCCTTCGGCCAGATCACGGTGATCGGCGGCTATGGCGCCATCTTCGGCATCGTGGCGGCAGTCGGGATCCCTTCCTTCGGCCCCTTCGCGACGCTCGCCCTCGCCGTCGCCTGCGCGGTCTCGCTCGCGGCGCTCTGGGGCTGGCTGGTGGGGCGGACGGTCGTGCTGCCGCTCGCGGACCGTCCGGACCGCGCCTTCATGATCGCTACCATCGGTCTCGGAATCGCGCTGTCGGAAATGCTCCACCTCGGCCAGGGCGCGCGCGAGATCTGGGTCGAGCCGATGCTGGACACGCCGGTGATCCTGACGGCGGGCGCCTTCCCCGTCGTCGTGCCGGAGATGCGGCTGGTGATCATCCTGGTCGCGCTGATCGTGCTGCCGGCGGTCCTCGCCTTCATGCGCCTTTCGCGATTCGGTCGGGCCTGGCTCTCGGTCGCGGACGACCCGGTGATGGCGCGGCTCGCCGGCATCAATACGGGCGCGGTCACCGCCGTCACGCTCATCCTCGCCTCGGCGCTCGCGGCCGGCGGCGGGCTGGTGCTGGCTCTGAGCTATGGCACGATCAGCTTTTCCATGGGCCTGATGGTCGGGCTGAAGGCGCTACTCGCGAGCCTCGTCGGCGGTGCCGGCTCCCTGCTCGGCGCCGTGCTCGGCGGCTTGCTGATCGCCACGCTGGAGACGGCGTGGTCTGCCTATTTCGATTCGACATCGCGCGACATCGTCGTGCTCGGCGTGCTCACGCTGCTCTTCCTGCTGCGTCCCAACGGCCTCATGGGGCTGGGCAAGGCGCTGGAGGAAGGGCGCGGCACCCGACTATCCTGAGTTTCGGAGACCTCCATGCAAGAAGCGTCCAGCCAAGACACGTCGCGGCCCTCCCCCCAGGCCATCCCGACCCTTGAGGACATTCGCGACGCCGCGCG
>JAFKJZ010000410.1 GCA_017305815.1 Hyphomicrobiales bacterium | reverse complement strand
GGCCGTGCAGAAATAGCGCCGTGGCGTGACGTCGGTCAGCACCTGGCCGTCGCGGTCCATGAAGTGCGTCACCGAGATCATCGGCGCACCGGACCCGGTGGTGAACTGGCGCGCGTGACAGCTCAGGCAGCGATTGGTGTTCAGGGTGAGCTGGTATCCCTCGATCGCATGCGGAATCACCGGCGGCTGCTCGGGATAGTTGCGCATCTGCCGCACGTCGTTGGTCACCATCGGCGGCACCGGCACTGCCTTCACCGCCTCGGTCGGCGGCGTATTGCCCGAAAGCCGCGGCGTGTCGGACAGGACCTGTGCGTGGAGGGGGGTCGTGACGCAGAGGACGAGCGCTGCAAGCAGCAGTGGATGCATGGCCGCGCTTGCGCCCGTGCGCGGCGCCCGCTGTGTCGTGCCCGGGCTTCGGCCGGCGATCCACGATGTCCAGGCCGCGCGGGAGAGCAGTCGTGGATGGCCGGACCAAGTCCGGCCATGACACGAGAGCGCAGGCCAAGCCCGGCTACAACGCAGGAGCGCGGACCACCCCTCGCCGCGGCCCAGAGCAAACGGCATCACGCCACCACCGGCACGATCTTCACCGCGCATTTCTTGAAATCCGTTTGCTTGCTGATCGGGTCGGTGGCGTCGAGCGTCACCTGGTTGATGAGCTGGCTCGCGTCGAACCACGGGACGAAGACCACGCCGGGCGGCATGCGGTTGCGGCCGCGGATCTCGATGCGGCTGCGGATCAGGCCGCGGCGGGAGATCACCTCGACCTCCGCGCCCTGGTTGATGCCGAGCCGGCGGGCGTCGAGCGGGTTCATGAAGACGCGGGCGCCCGGGAAGGCGCGATACAGTTCGGGCACGCGCATCGTCATCCTGACGGAAGACGGTTCCTACGTGGAACGCGCCAAGGACTAAGCCGCACGGCAGGCGTCTCGTCAGGGCGCCGGAGGGACCCGTTTCGAGCGGCGCCGGACAACCAGTCCGGCGCCGTTTCATTTGGGGCATAGCGATGGTGTGGCCCTGCCCGATCGCGACGATGGACATCGGGAACGGGAGCGCGCGGGCCAATCTTCTCCGCTTCTCCTGCAACTCTACGCGCCCCGGAGCGCGCCCATCTGGACCCGGCTTAGCGTTCATCTATCAAAATATGCTGAAGCATGGTCCAAACTGGACCCACGCCGGCATTCTTCTATTGACTTGTTTACATATTATCCGTGACTCTGATGTTGGGTCGGACTTGGGGGTCCTGGGCAACGCAGCGAAGTTTCGGGCGTTGTTTGCGCATGACAGCCCCAGGGCGCGGTAGGCAGTAATCATGTTGATCGGCATCCTTCTTCTGGGATTGAGCGCCATTATCTTGGCCGTCATCGGCATGTTTGCGGTGCCACTCGGCCTGGGTGCGGCCATATCGCCCCTCTATCTCGCGGCTGCCCTCGCGCTTTTCCTCGCCATCGGCCTCTGGATGCAGCGCAACCTCGTTCGGCTTCGCCGAGCGCTGACCCGCTCACATCACAAGCAGCGTCGCATGTCCGCCACCGCGCGGATCGACCAGCTCACCGGCATGTTCAATCGCGCCAGCTTCATGCGGGCGCTCGACAAGGCGCTGGCGCGCCGGCAGAACGGCGGCCCTTCCGTTGCTGTTTTGCTGGTCGACCTCAACTTCATGCCCGTCAACGACGCGCATGGGCACGCTGTGGGCGACCAGGTTCTGATCGAGATGGCGCGGCGGATCTCCGCCGCCAAGCAGGCCGGCACCACCGTCGCCCGCGTCGGTGGCGACGAGTTCGCGCTGCTGCTCGAAGGCGACGCCGCCACGCCGGAAACAATCGGCCATCGCCTGCTCGACGACATCGCGGCGCCGGTACAGGTTCCGAACGGCAATGTGCGCATCAGCGCCACTATCGGCATCGCCGCCGCCGAAAAGCGGCAGGTGAGCGGCGAGGAACTATTGCGCGCCGCCGAACTGGCCCTTCGCGGAACGCGGCGGGGCCTGCACGGCTCGCTGCGCCGGTTCGAGGCGGGCATGGAGGAAGCGCTCAAGGAGCGCCACGCGCTCGAGGTCGACCTTCGACGTGCCCTCGATGAAGACGAAATCGTTCCCTTCTACCAGCCGCTGATCGCGCTCGACGGCGACCGGCTGATCGGCTTCGAGGTACTGGCGCGCTGGCAGCACCCGACCCGCGGCCTCATTCCGCCCGCGGCGTTCATTCCGCTGGCCGAGGAGATCGGCCGAATCGGCGAGTTGTTCGACAAGCTGCTGGTGCGCGCCTGCAGCGACGCCCGCAGTTGGCCCTCGGACCTGCGCCTGTCGGTCAATATCTCGCCGACCCAGTTCGCCGAGCCGCAGATGGCGTCGCGCATCCTCGACATTCTCGCCAAGGAGAATTTCGCGCCGGCACGGCTGGAGCTTGAGATCACCGAAAACGCGCTGGTCGATGAAGTCTCCTCGGCCCGCCTGATCCTGACCACGCTGCGCAATGTCGGTGTCTCGGTCGCGCTCGACGATTTCGGCACCGGCTACTCGAGCCTGCGGCACCTGAGCGACCTGCCCGTGGACCGGCTGAAGATCGACCGCGGCTTCGTCGAGAGCGCCCGCCTCAACGAGGAAGGCTGGCGAATCGTCCGCGCCATCGTGCAGCTCGCCGGCACCTTCGACCTCGCCACGACGGCGGAAGGCATCGAGGCACCGGAGATCCTGTCGACGCTGCGCGAGCTGGGCTGCGACATCGGCCAGGGCTACCTCTTCGGCAAGCCGATTTCCGCCGAACAGACCAGCCTCTGGCTGCTTGGCCGGCCGTTGCCCACCGCTCTCGCCTCCTGACGGACCGGATGCCGGCGTCACAATGCGGCTGCGCTGTTGAGGCCGGCATTTGTCGCGGCCGGACGCCTTGAAGACCGGAGACGGACCGTGTAATCCACCCCTGTCGTGAATGTCGGGGCATAGCGCAGCCTGGTAGCGCATCTGGTTTGGGACCAGAGGGTCGTAAGTTCGAATCTTACTGCCCCGACCAATCGACCGAAGAGATTTGATGGAGGCGAGCTGACATGGTTGCGCGTATCTTCAGGCCGGCGCGGACTGCGATGCAGTCGGGTAAGGCGAAGACCGAGCGTTGGACGCTCTCCTACGAGCCGGAAGTCCCGGTTTCGGTCGAGCCGCTGATGGGCTACACCTCGTCCTCCGACATGAAGCGGCAGATCAAGCTCAGCTTCGATACGCAGGAAGAGGCCATCGCCTACGCCGAGAAGAACGGCATCCCCTACCAGGTGCTGACGGCGCAGGACGACACGCGCAAGAAGATCTCCTACTCCGACAATTTCAAGTTCGGCCGCCTGCAGTCCTGGACGCATTGAGCGCCGAACGCGCATCGGCACCGTCACACGGGCCGAGACGATCGGCCCCGTAGCTCAGCTGGATAGAGCAGCCGCCTTCTAAGCGGCAGGTCGCAGGTTCGAGCCCTGCCGGGGTCGCCAACGCCTTCCGCCCGGATCGGATCGCTTGGCTTGGAGCGCGGCGCGCATTCTGGCCACCGCCCTTTGGCTGACTACTTCCCGCAGCCGATTCTCCGCCCCCGCCGGCGCGACAACCAACCTCTACATCTTCCAGGAATTGCCGCGCGTCCACGCGTCGTCGCGCCCTGTCGCGCGACGTGGCCGCACGATCAAGCCTGCCGCCCCCCCGGCCGATCCCGATCTCAGTGCTTCGGAATGGAAAAGCGGTCGCCAGGCGCCAGCGCCAGCCGATCGGCACTGCCGCCGACGAGCTCCAGCACGTAGCGTGCAGGTTCACCGCCCGGAATCAGAGCCTCGGAGAACGGCGTCGCGTTGTGTTCGATGCGCGAGGTGCGACCGTCCGACTTGATGAAGATCATGTCGAGCGACAGCGGCGTATTCTTCATCCAGAAATAGAGCTGCTGCTCGCTGCCGAAATCGAACAGCATGCCGTGGTTCTGCGCCATCTTTTCGCGCCCCATCAGCCCGTGCTCGCGCTCAGCGGGCGTCACGGCCCATTCGACGCTGAGCCGGTGCTTGCCCGTCCTGGTGGTGACGTGGATTTCGCCCGGCTTCTCGGCAGAAGCGGCTCCGCTCACGGACGCCAGTCCGAAGACGAGCGCGGCGAACAGGGCGGGCAGGAGGGAGAAACGGGAGCGGGGCGTCGCCACGGCGATCAGTGAGACGACGGTCCGGAGCCGTCATCCGGACGGATCTCGGCGGCCATGAGGCCCTTGTCGCCATCGCCAAAGCGGACGAGCACAGTCTGGCCGGGGCGCAGCTCGGTGAGACCGTAGCGGCGCAGCGTCTCCATATGGACGAAGATATCCTCCGTCCCCTCGCCGCGCGTAACGAAGCCATATCCCTTGACGCGGTTGAACCACTTCACGATGCAACGCTCGAGGCCGCTGGTCGGGACGATGACGGTGTGGGTGCGCGGCGGACCGGCCTGCGCCGGATGCACGGCGGTCGAATCATCCATGCTCAGGATGCGGAAGGCCTGCAACCCGCGCTGGCCACGGGTGACCTCGCAGACGATGCGCGATCCCTCATAGGCCGTCTGGAAGCCGTCGCGACGAAGACAGGTTACATGAAGCAGAATATCGGGCGAACCATCATCCGGCAGGATGAATCCATACCCCTTCGAGGCATCGAACCATTTGATCGATCCCGCTACTTCGAACAGATCCAGCCCGCCGTCGTCCTCGCGCCCTGCGGCGGACGATGGTTCAGCGCTGTTCTTGGAACCCATCTTGCCGGCCCCCGATAGGCCTTCTCTCAGGCCGTCATTTCACATGGCAGATCGCGCAGAACCGTCATTACGGCAATGTTGCGACCGATTCCCGTCATGAGAATAACATCGGATCCGACCGTGACCAGTGACATCCCGGCCACAACCACGGATTTCCTTAACGCTGGTTAAGGAATGCGATCTTGCCGAAGGAAGGCGCGCAGTCCCGGTTGCGCGCGGGTTTCTGTTTGCCGCGCTGACCGCTATGGTGTCGGCGCCATATGACGGCCGCGCCGGATCCGAAGCGCGAGCCTCCGATCGGACACATCTGGGAAAGGACAACGCGCCAATGAAGTATCTTCACACCATGGTCCGCGTGACCGACGTCGACAAGTCGATCGCCTTCTATAACGAGCTGGGCCTGAACCTGGTGCGCCGCATCGACAACGAGAAGGGTCGCTACACGCTCTACTTCCTTGCCGCCCCGGGCGACGAGGACGCGCAGGTTGAGCTGACCTTCAACTGGGATCCAGAGGTTTACGGCGAAGGTCGCAATTTCGGCCACCTCGCCTATCGCGTCGACGACATCTACGCGCTCTGCGACAAGCTGCAGAAGGCCGGCATCGTCATCAACCGCCCGCCGCGCGACGGCCACATGGCCTTCATCCGCTCGCCCGACAACATCTCGGTCGAGCTGATCCAGGCCGGCGATCCGCTGCCGCCGCAGGAGCCGTGGGCCTCGATGCCGAATACGGGCAAGTGGTAGAACGGAACCAATTCGTGCCGTCTCAGCGATGAGGCGGCACTCTATCCACAGGCGTAAAACTTGACCGGCGAACGGCCTTGTCACTCCGGGGCTTGCCGCCTATAAACCGCCTCGCCGCGCCCTTCGTCTATCGGTCAGGACGCCACCCTTTCACGGTGGAGAGAGGGGTTCGATTCCCCTAGGGCGCGCCATTCCCTCGGTAGAGTGAATGGTGGAATAGAGACTTGAGCTTGTCAGGCTCAGG
>JAFKJZ010000409.1 GCA_017305815.1 Hyphomicrobiales bacterium | reverse complement strand
ACCGGCACCGGCTCGCCGGTGATCATCGCCTCGTCGACGAAGGACGAGCCGTCGGTGACGCTGCCGTCGACGGGGATCTGGTCGCCGGGACGCACGACCAGGATGTCGCCGACCTTGACCGCGTCGAGCTCGACCTCGACCGGTCCGCCGTCGCGCAGCAGGCGCGCGGTCTTCGGGCGCAGCTTGACCAGCTTGCGGATGGCGGCGCCCGTCCGCCCCTTGGCGCGGGCCTCGAGCATGCGGCCGAACAGCACCAGCGTGACGATGACGGCCGCCGCCCCGAAATAGACGTAGCCGGTGCCTTCCGGCAGAAGGCCGGGCAGGAAGGTGGCGACGGCCGAATAGAGATAGGCGGCGCCGGCGCCGATCGCGACGAGCGCGTTCATGTCCGGGGCGAGGCGGGCCAGCGCCGGCAGGCCCTTGCGGAAGAAGCGCAGTCCCGGCCCGAACAGCACCAGCGTCGTCAGGGCGAACTGCAGATAATTGTTCCAGGGGCCGAGCGTCATCATCACCCAGTGATGCAGCGCCGGGATCAGGTGCGAGCCCATCTCGACGATGAAGACCGGCAGCGTCAGCGCCGCGGCGACCGCGAGCGAGCGGGCCAGCGCGGATGCCTCGGCGTCGCGCTTCTCGGAGAGGTCGTCGGGCGCGTCCGTGGCGACGATGGCGCGGGCCTCGTAGCCGATCTTGCGCACCGCCTCTTCGAGCGCGGCGGCCGAGACGACGCCGGCCGGCGCCAGGATGGTAGCCCGCTCCGTCGCCAGGTTGACGTTGGCGCTGGAGACGCCGGGAACCTTCGCCAGCGCCTTCTCGACCCGCGCGACGCAGGAGGCGCAGGTCATGCCCTCGATCGCGAGGTCGAGTTCCTTCTCGGGCGTGAGAGACCGAGGAGAGGGGAGGCTTGTCATCGGAAATGCCCTTCGTCTGGCGTGATGACGATATAGGTAAAGCTTCCCATTATGGGAAGGTCAAGGGCGCTTTTCGGGGCTTGACCTTGCCATGATGGGAAGGTCCATATCCGGCTCGATCAACGAACGGAGCCCGGAATGCTGACATTGAATATCAAGGACATGTCGTGCGGCCACTGCGTCTCGACGGTGCAGAAGACCGTGAAGGCGCTCGATCCCGCCGCCGAGGTCGCGACGGATCTCGCCTCGAAGACCGTGCGCATCGAGAGCACGGCCGAGGCGGGCGCGATCGTTGCTGCGCTCGAGGAGGCCGGCTATCCGAGCGAGCGAGTCTAGAGCGATTTCGAGCGCGGCGGATACCGGTTCGCCCGAAGAAATCGTGACCAGATAGAGAGCTGGCTAGCGCTCGTTATCCGGATCTCGCCGCCGCGCCAGCAGGCCGTCGACGCTCCAGGCGCCGGGGCCGGCGGCGGCGATATAGAGAAAGATGAAGCAGAACAGGATCGCTTCGATGCCGCCGTTCCGGAGCGGGAAGAAGTCGTTCGGCAGGTGGATCCAGAAATAGGCGATCGCCATCTCGCCAGACAGCAGGAACGCCACCGGCCCAGTAAACAGGCCGAGTAGCAGCAGCGGCGCGCCGATGATCTCGACGATGCCGGCGATCCAGAAGATCGAGAAGCGTGGCAGGTTGGAGAGCATTTCCGAATAGGGGAAGCCGAGCAGCTTCGCCGTGCCGAATTCCAGGAACACCAGCGCGGTGACGATGCGCAGCACCGACAGGATCTGAGGCCGCCACGCGCGCAGGATCGGCATGCTCTGCCATCGCGCCGCGGGAGACCGGTTGCGGCCGATTGCGCCGCCGCTTGGATCGCTCATGTTCGCCTCCATTCCGATCACCTCCATGCCCGTCTGGAAATAGCGCCCGCTGCGCTATCGCCGCCCGGAGCGGAACGAAAACAGTCGTCGCGCCTTGTTTATTCGAAGGCGAGTTCAGGCAAGGAGGACGTATAGTGGCCGTCAAGGAATTGCTGAAATCGATGGTGCCCGGCCATGCCGCGCGTCACAGCCGCAAGTCGGAAAGCAAGCGTCTCGACAAGGCGTTGGAGGAAACCTTCCCGACGAGCGACCCGCCGGAGATGGTGCAGCCGGGTTCCGGCATCACCGGCGCTGAGGTGAAGCCGTCGAAGTTGTCACCGTCGCAACTGGCGAAGGGCAAGAAGCTCAAGCCGCACTGAGGCGGCGTAACGGGCGTCGGCCGCGGCCGATGCCCGTGAGATCAGGATGTCCGATTTCGAACCCTCCGAGCAAGACTGCGTGACTTTCGACCCCGAGGCCGAACGGCGCTCGGGGTCTTTTCTGTTGGGCGAGCCTCTGCTTACTGCATGGCGAAGACGGGCTTCAGCGCCACATAGGCGGCGCGGTAGCGGGCATAGCCGTTGTCGTAGATTTCGCGGTTGGCGGGATTGGGGTGGATCAGCGCGCCCTGCGTGGCCAGGCTCGAAATGCCGCTCCAGTCGGTGGCGAGGCCGGTGCCGATGGCCGCGACCCAGGCCGCGCCGACCGACGATCCGTAGGGATTGTCGAGAAGCTGCACCGGCGCCCCGAGCACGTCGGCCATGATCTGCATCCAGACCCGGCTCTTGGTGCCGCCATCCGAGGCGAAGAAGCGGCTCGGCGCGTGGCCCATGTCGGCCAGAACGTCGACATGGTGGCGGAAGCCATAGGCGACGCCTTCGAGCAGCGCCCGCCAGAGATGGCCTTTGCCGTTGCCGAGGCTGAGGCCGATATAGGTGCCGCGCGCCAGCGGATCGTGGATCGGCGTCTTCTCGCCGAGGAAATAGGGCAGGCAGAGCACGCCGTCGCTGCCGGCGGGAACCGCGCCGGCGAGCCGGTCGAGCACGACATGCGGCCGCTCCTCGCCCTCGCCGTCCGCCAGCAGGCGGGCCATCCAGTTCAGGGCCGAGCCGGACGAGGCCATGCAGCCATTCGGCGCATAGAGGCCGGGAACGAGGTGGTAGTCGAGATAAAGGCGGGCATCCGGCTTGGCCTTGTCGGCCGCGACGACGATGTCGCCGGCGCCGCCGAACTTCAGCAGCACGTCGCCGTTCGAGGCGATGCCGGCGGCGAGCGCCGAGGCAATGTGGTCGGCGGCGCCGCCGAAGATCGGCAGGCCCTCCGGCAGGCCCGTCTCGCGGGCCGCCTCGGCCGAGACCGTGCCCATCTGCTCATGCGTGACGGTGCGATCCTGCACGGCGCTGCGCGGAATGCCGGCGAGCGCCACGAGGTCGTCGGCGATGCGGTCGGTCGCGACGTCGGTGAAGCCGGCTTCCAGCGCCCAGTTCTGCTCGACGGCGCGGCGGCCGGTCAGGCGCCAGTTGATGTAGTCGTAGGAGCCGAACACGGTGGCGATGCGCGAGAAGACGCCCGGCTCGTGCCGGGCGATCCAGCGCAGCTTCGCCGCCACGAGCTGCTGGTTGACGCCGTTGCCGGTGCGCTTCAGGAAGGCCGCCTCGTCGATCTCGCGCTTCAGCCCCTCGACTTCCTCGCCGCAGCGGCCGTCGCTCTGCTGGATGCTGGGCCGCAGCACGCGGCCGCTGGCGTCGAGCAGCACCACCGCCGGCAGCATGCCGGTGACGCAGAGGCCGGCGAGCGAATCCGGGCCGTCGGGGAGGGCGGCGATCGTCTCGCGCAGCACCTCGCAGGTATTCGACCACCATTCGGCCGGATCCTCCTCGGCCCAGCTCGGCGAGGGCGAGGACAGAGTCACCGGGCGCGACGCCATGTGCAGGATCTGGTCGGGCACGCGCACGGCGATCGAGATGGTCGAGGTCGTGCCGATATCGAGGCCGATGACGGTGGTCTTTTGGGCGGGCATCCAGGACGTTCCAGTCTGTTGAAGGGGTACGCGCGGCCGGCGGCGGATGGCGCGGCGATCAGTCGGTTTGGGTTTCGGGCTCGGCTCCGGCGACGAGGACTTCGACGCCGGCGGCTTCGAGCGCCCTGGCGAGATGGGCGGGCGGCGCGGCGTCGGTCACCAGGATGTCGACGCCGGAGAGTTCGCACACCCGCGCCAGCGAGCGGTGATCGAATTTGGACGAATCGCACAGGATGACCACCTGGTCGGCGCGCGCGATGAAGGCGCGCTTCACCTCGGTGTCCTCGACCGAATAATCGAAGAAGCCGGCCTCGATCAGGCCGGAAACGCCGATGAAGACGCGATCGATGTTGTAGTTCTGCAGTTCGCCGACCGCGCGCGAGCCGACCACGGATTGTTCGGGATCGCGCACCTCGCCGCCCAGCACATAGACCGAGCTTTTCGAGGCGGAGAGCGTCATGGCGGCGCGCAGGCTGTTGGTGAAGACGCGGAGATCGGCGCGATTCACCACCGCCTCGGCGAGCGTCAGCGTCGAGGTGCCGACATCGATGCCGATGGTCTCGCCCGGCCCGATCAGGCCGGCGGCGGCGGTGGCGATCGCGCTCTTGCCCCGGGCGTTGCGGTGGCGCCGGCGCTTGAAGGCCGGCTCCTCGAGATCGAACACCTCGCGCGGGTCGGAGGCGGAGGAAACCGCGCCGCCATGCGTGCGGGCGAGCAGGCCGCGTTCCTCCAGCGACACCAGGTCGCGCCGGATCGTCATCTCGGAGACACTGAGATTGCTGGCAATCTTCGACACGGAGACGAAGCCGTGCAGCTCGATCAGGTCGAGGATGAGGGACTGGCGCGCGCCGGCCGGCATGCGGCCATAGTCGCTGCCCGCGAGTTCGGGTTGCTCGAGTTCATGGCCCGTCGCGGAGCCCGTCATGGCGTCGGCTGGCATCGCAGTCTCCTTCCCGGGTGTTTAAACTGCAACATGAACGAACATTTGCAAACATTAATTCGCGCCGGGCCGTTGTAAAGTGTTCGCAATTGCGTTTTGTTGGGGCGGCATTTCGAGCAAGGAAACATACGACATGGCCGGCATTTTCGATCTCTCAGGGCGCAAGGCAATCGTCACCGGTGGATCGAAGGGCATCGGCGCGGCGATCGCGCGGGCCCTCGACAAGGCGGGCGCGACGGTGGCGATCGCCGATCTCGACGTGATGGCGGCACAGGCCGTCGTGGCAGGCCTGGAGAATGGCGGCTTCGCCGTCGAGGTCGACGTCACCAAGCGCGCCTCGGTCGACGCGGCGATGCAGAAGGCAATCGACGCGCTGGGCGGCTTCGACCTGCTCTGCGCCAATGCCGGCGTCTCGACCATGCGGCCGGCGGTCGACATCACCGACGAGGAATGGGACTTCAATTTCGACGTCAACGCGCGCGGCGTCTTCCTCGCCAACCAGATCGCCTGCCGGCATTTCCTGGCCAGCAACACCAAGGGCGTGATCGTCAACACAGCTTCGCTGGCCGCCAAGGTCGGCGCGCCATTGCTCGCTCATTACTCCGCCTCGAAGTTCGCCGTGTTCGGCTGGACGCAGGCGCTGGCGCGTGAAATGGCGCCGAAGAACATCCGCGTCAACTGCGTCTGCCCGGGCTTCGTCAAGACCGCGATGCAGGAGCGCGAGATCATCTGGGAAGCGGAACTCCGCGGCATGACGCCGGAAGCGGTGCGCGCCGAATATGTTTCGCTGACCCCGCTCGGCCGCATCGAGGAGCCGGAGGACGTCGCCGACGTCGTCGTCTTCCTCGCCTCCGACGCGGCGCGCTTCATGACCGGCCAGGGCATCAATGTCACCGGCGGCGTCCGCATGGACTGATCGACCGGAAGGTCGCCGGGCCTTGCCCGGCGGCGCCGAAGGTATTCGAAAGCCCGGATCGGGGAACCGATCCGGGCTTTCGTCGTTTCGGG
>JAFKJZ010000408.1 GCA_017305815.1 Hyphomicrobiales bacterium | reverse complement strand
GCCGCATTGGCGCGCGTCGGCGCGGCGGGCGCGCGGGACGGATTCTGGTAGCGGGAAGCCTCCCGATCCACCGAACCCGGCACCGCCGGCTCGGCTGGAATGAAGGGGAGAGGCTGGGGAGGCCGATTGGAAGAACGCATGTTTGTCGCTGACCCTGGTACGCGGTCTGGCCGACCGTTGCTGGTCGCTCAGAGATACGAAGAACAGCGTTAACGAATGGTTTGAGTCGGCTGTTCAATCCACCATTCGCCCCCCCTGTTGCAGCGCTCCCACAGGGGGCGGATCCGCCGGCCGCGACGTGTGGACGAGGCCGGCGCGCCGAGCCCGGTGATTCCCTGCCGGACGGTGTGGAAACCAGCCTCGATTTTTCCCCCTTGTCGAAATCCGCAACGGCTAGCAAGCTGCGAGAACTTGGCCGAAAGGCTGGGAGTTAAACGATTACCATTCGGAGGCACCACGCATGGATACGATCGATCCGACGACCAGCCGGGATGGCGTCGCCGCCGTCTCCTACAAGGACCCCGCAGCACCGGCGCTCTTCACGGATTCGCTGCATCGAACCGGCTTCGGCGTCGTCCGCGACCACCCGATTCCGCAGGCGCTGGTCGAGCAGGTCTATGCCGAATGGCTGGACTTCTTCGACGGCGACGCCAAGCACGCCTATGCCTTCGACAAGGCGAAGCATGACGGCTTCTTTTCCTCGGCGGTTTCGGAGACGGCCAAGGGCAACACCAAGCGCGATCTCAAGGAGTTCTTCCACGTCTTCCCGTGGGGGCGCTATCCCGCCGAGGTGTCCGACGCGGCGCGGCGCTATTATGCGCTCGCGAGCGAATTTGCCGGCGAACTTCTTTCCTGGGTCGAGGCGCATACGCCGCCCGAGGTCAGCGCCAAATTCTCGATGCCGCTCGCCAGCATGATCGACGCCAGCCCGGCGACGCTGCTCCGCATCCTGCGCTATCCGCCCCTGACCGGCGAGGAGGAGCCGGGCGCGGTCCGCGCCGCCGCGCATGAGGACATCAATCTCCTCACCGTGTTGCCGGCCTCGAACGAGCGCGGCCTGCAATTGCTGACGGCTTCGGGCGAATGGGCCGACGTTCCGTCGGATTTCGGCACGCTGGTGATCAATGTCGGCGACATGCTGCAGGAGGCGTCCGGCGGTTTCTACAAATCGACGACGCACCGGGTGGTCAATCCCTCCGGCGAGGGCGCCCGCCGTTCGCGCATCTCGATCCCGCTTTTCCTGCAGCCGCGGCCGGAAGTGGTCCTTTCCGAACGTTACACGGCCGAATCCTATTTGGACGAGCGCCTGCGCCAGCTCGGCGTCAAATAGCGCCGTCAGATGTCTCGGATAGACCGGACGCTGTCGCGTTCGGTCAGTTCGACCTCGAGCGATGTGACCTCGGTCGCTTCGCGATCGGTCATCAGCGTCACGATGCGCGCCACGACATGGGCGGCGATCTGCGGGATCGACGGCGAGACGGTGGTCAGGCGCGGCGCGCACTGCTCCGTCTGCTTGCAGTCGATATAGCTCAGGACCGAGAGGTCGCCCGGCACATTGATGCCAAGCTGATAGGCGGCCTGCAGCACGCCGAAGCCGAACTGCGTGCCGAAGGTGAAGACCGCCGTCGGGCGGGGCGATTTCTCCAGCATGGCGCGCGCCCGGTCGCGGGCGTCGGGAAAATCATAGCTCGTCTCGACCATCCAGCGCGGGTCGAGGTTGAGGCCGAGCCGATCCGCCGCCTTGCGCGACGCAGCCAGCAGCCCTTGCGCGCGCGGCAGGCTCGGGCCGGTCATCAGGCCGATGTCGCGATGGCCGCGCTCGGCCAGGTAGGTCAGCGCCATGTCGGCGCCGAGGTCGAGATGCTCGACCAGGCCCTGCTCGCGGAATTCCACCAGCCGGTCCCAGTTCAGCATGACGGTCGGCAGTTGCGCCGCCAGCGCCGCCTCGTCCTCGATCCATTCGTCGGAATGGCCGAGCACGACGACGCCGGCCGCCCGTTGCAGCAGCGAAGCGAGCGGGCCGCCGCGCCGCATCCGTTCCAGCGTCGCCAGCTGCACCCGCAGCACGCTCAGATCATGTCGGTCGAAGCGTTCCTCGATCGCCGCCGAGACATCGTCGAAGAACGAGGTGTCGGCATGCGGCGTGGCGACGAAGATGACCGGGACCTGGGAGGTCTTGAACCAGGCCGCCATCGAATCCTTGCTGTAGTCGAGATCGGCGATCGCCTTGCCGATGCGCTCGGCCGTCGCCTCGCTGACCGCCTTGGTCTTGTTCATGTAGTGCGAGACCGTGGCGATCGATACGCCCGCCAGCGCCGCTACGTCCTTGATCGTGCTCATGCAAGCCACCTCGTTGGCGCGATCATGGCGTCTCCTTCCGGCCTGTCCAGTCCCTCGGCCGGCGAAGGTTGCATTGTCCCGTCCCGTCTGCCCGCTTCTTCAGCCGCGGCAGCCTGCGAAATCGGCTTGACGCTTCGATAGCCTCGATTAAGCTCATGGAAAACGTTTAACCGAATTCAATCCCGTCGTCATCCGGGCCGTGGCGACTCCTAAGAAAACGAGCCCGATCCAGAGCGAACAAGCGAGCAGGGACAACAAAGATCATGGCGCACATCACCCGCAGGGGACTCTCCAGCCTTCTTCTCGCCACCGTCGCGGCAGCGACGTTCGGCTTCGCCGCCTCGACCGGCGCGGCGCTTGCCGACGGCCCGAAGAAGGTGGTCTTCCTCGTCAACGGCAATCTCGGCGACAAGTCGTTCTTCGACCTCGGCGCCGCCGGACTGAAGGAAATCAAGGCCAAGTATGGCGATGCCGTCGAGACCAAGGTCATCGAGATGGGCACCGACCAGACCAAGTGGATGCCGACCTTCGAGGACGTCTCCGAGCAGGATTGGGATCTGATCGTTTCCTCGACCTTCGAGATCTCCGACATCATCGGCGAGGTCGCGCCGAACCATCCCGACAAGACCTATGTGCTGGTCGACGGTGTCGTGCCCTATGAGAATGGCGGCTACGACAATGTCTATTCCGTCGTCTTCAAGCAGAACGAGGGCTCCTATCTCGCCGGCATCCTCGCCGCCGGCCTGCTGAAGGACGGCACGATCCCGGCCGACCAGGGCAGCTCGATCGGCTTCCTCGGCGGCATGGACATCCCGGTCATCAACGACTTCCTCACCGGCTATGTCGAGGGCGCGCGCTCGGTCAATCCGGACATCAAGGTCGCGATCTCCTATGCCGGCTCGTTCAACGACGCCGCCAAGGGCAAGGAACTGGCGCTGGCGCAGTATCGCACCGGCACGGCGATCGGCTTCAACGTCGCCGGCCTGACCGGCCTCGGCCAGCTCGCCGCCGCCAAGGATGTCGGCAAGTGGGCGCTCGGCGTCAATTCCGACCAGGAAGCGATCTTCAAGGAGAGCGATCCGGCCATGGCCGCCAAGGTCGCGACCTCGATGGTGAAGAACATCGACGTATCGATCCTGCGCGCCTACGACCTGTTCCTCGAAGGCAAGCTGCCGACCGGCAAGGTCGAGGCAATCGGCTTGGCCGAGAACGCTGTCGGCCTGGTCGAGACCGGCAACTTCGTGACGCTCGTCCCGGAGGCGCTGAAGAAGCAGATCGCCGATGCCCGCGCCGGCATCATCGACGGGTCGATCAAGGTGACCTCGGCCTTCGGCCTGGAGACCGACAAGCTCAACGCGCTGCGCGACAGCGTTCGCCCCTGAGCCGTCGCCTCCTCCCGCTCCGATAGTTCCAGGAGGTCGCATGACCGATCGGCCGATCATCGCCTTTGCCGGCATTTCCAAGACCTATGGAAACGGCACCCTGGCGCTCGACGACGTCTCGTTCGCGATCCGGCCCGGCGTCATCCACGCCGTCTGCGGCGAGAACGGCGCCGGCAAGTCGACCCTGATGAAGATCCTGTTCGGTCTCGAGCAGCCTTCGGCCGGATCGATCCTGCTCGAC
This sequence comes from Hyphomicrobiales bacterium, assembly GCA_017305815.1. Lineage (GTDB taxonomy): Bacteria > Pseudomonadota > Alphaproteobacteria > Rhizobiales > Kaistiaceae > Kaistia > Kaistia nematophila. The sequence continues at coordinate 2,528 of JAFKJZ010000408.1, read as the reverse complement.
GGCGAGGCGGTGGCGATCGCGTCGCCGCGCGTCGCCGCCGATAGGGGCATCGGCATGGTGCACCAGCATTTCTCGCTGGTGCCGTCGCTCTCGGTGGCCGAGAACATCGTTCTCGGCCAGGAGCCGCGCCGCGGTGCCTTTCTCGACCGGGCGGCCGCGCGCCGCCGGGTCGAGGATCTCGCGCGGCGCTACAATCTCGCCGTCGATCCCGACGCGGTCGTGCGCACCCTCTCGGTCGCCGCGCAGCAGAAGGTCGAGATCCTGAAGGCGCTGTCGCGCGACGTCCGCGTACTGATCCTGGACGAGCCGACCGCCGTCCTGACCCCGCCGGAAACCGACGAACTGTTCGAGCGGCTGCGCGACATGCGCGCCACCGGCCTCACCATCCTGTTCATCTCGCACAAGCTGCGCGAGGTTCGCGCGCTGGCGAGCCACGTCACCGTGCTGCGCGCCGGCAGGCTTGCCGGCGACGCGCCGCTCGCCGCGATCGACGACGAGGCGATTGCCCGCCTCGTCATGGGCCAGGCGGCCGGCCCGGCGCTAAAGCGCGGCGGTCGGGTTTCGGGCGCTCCGCGCGTCCAGCTTTCCGGCGTCCATCTGAAAGCTCGCGACGCCAATGACCGCATCGACGGCATCGACCTGACGGTGCATGCCGGCGAGATCCTCGGCGTCGCCGGCGTCGATGGCAGCGGCCAGCGCGGGCTCGTCTCGCTGTTGACCGGCCGCGCCCAGCCGACCGCCGGCAGCATCGCCTATGAGGGCCAGCCGACCGCGGGCCTCGACACCGCCGCGCTCCGACGCCTTGGCCTCGCCCATCTGCCGGCCGACCGCTTCCAGGACGGCGGCTCGAAGCGGATGACGCTGGTCGAGAACGCCATTGCCGGCGCCCATCGCCTCGCCGCCTTCTCAAGCGGCCCCTTCCTGAAGCGCCGCGCCATGGAAACACGGACCGAGGAGATGATCGCGCGCTACAAGGTGCGCTGCCCCGGCCCGAACGCGCCGCTCTCGGCGCTCTCCGGCGGCAATGCGCAGAAGCTGATCGGGGCGCGCGAATTCGCCACCGAGCCGCGCTTCATGATCGCCGACCAGCCGACGCGCGGCATCGACGTCGCCGCCGCCGCCTTCCTGCATGAACGCCTTTCCGAGCTGGCGGCGAAGGGCGGCGCCGTGCTGCTCGTCACCGCCGATCTCGACGAACTGCTCACCCTCTCCGACCGTATCGTCATCCTCTATGCCGGCCGCATCGTCGCCCGGATGGAGAACGAGCCCGGCCTGACGCCGGAACGGCTCGGCCCCTACATGCTCGGCCTGGAGAGCGCCGCATGATCCGCTCCGCCTTCGCCTCCTTCGTCATCACCGCGGTCCTGCTGGTGCTGGTCGTCGGTATCGTGCTCGTGCCGATCGCCATGAGCCTGCCCGATCCGCTCGCCGTGCTCGACACCTTCGTGTTCGGCCCGTTCCGCAATCCGCGCCACACCGGCAACATCATCGAGATGGCGACGCCCGCGATGATGTGCGGTCTCGCCGTCGCCGTGATGTTCCGGGCCGGCATGTTCAATCTCGGCGTCGAGGGCGCGTTCTTCCTCGGTGGCCTCGCCACGGTCGCGACCGTGCTGCTGGTGCCGCTGCCGGCCTTCGCCATGGCGCCGGTCGGCATTCTCGTCGGCGCGATCGTCGGCTCGAGCGTCTGCGTGGTGCCGGGCTATCTGCGCGCCCGCTACGAGGCGTCGGAACTGGTCTCGTCGCTGATGCTGAACTACATCGCCTACGACATCGCCNNNNCGCTGTTCATCGGCCTGCTCGCCGTCAACTACTTCCTGCGCGATCCCGCCGCCGGCGCGATGGTGTCGTACAAGATCCCCAATGACGCGAAGCTGCCGAAGCTGATCGCCGGCACGCGCATCCATCTCGGCACCCTGATCGCGCTCGCCGCATGCGGGCTCGGCGCCGTCTACCTGTTCATGACGCGGGCTGGCTTCGAGGCGCGCATCGTCGGCTCCAATCCGAGCTTCGCCGCGCATCTCGGCCTGCCGATCCGCTCGATCCTGCTGCGCTCGCAGGTGATCGGCGGGCTGATCGCCGCCGGCGCCGGCGGCATCGAGATGCTGGGCCTCTACCAGCGCTTCTCGTGGCAATCGCTGCCCGGCAATGGCTGGACGGGCGTCGTCGTCGCCATCCTGGCGCGCGACAACCCGATCCTGCTGATCCCCGCCGCCCTGTTCCTCTCCTACCTGCAGGTCGGCGGCGATTTGATCGCCCGCAATTTCGACGTGCCGAGCGAGGCCGTCGGCCTGATCCAGGCGCTGGTGCTCATCGTCGTCACCGCCCAGGCGATCATGCGCAATCCGCGCCTGCTCCGCTTCGTCGCGGGCAGCAAGCCGGCGACGAACGCCGCCAAGGAGACGAAGGCCGTGGAAGGAGGCATCGCGTGACCCAACTCGACCTCGCCAGCCTGATCACCTTCATTCCCGCCATCCTGCGCGTCACCACGCCGATCCTGCTGGCCGCGCTCGGCGTGCTGATCTCTT
>JAFKJZ010000407.1 GCA_017305815.1 Hyphomicrobiales bacterium | reverse complement strand
AAGGCTTGGCAGGTCATGGACAGAATCCGCATTGTCGGTGGCGCGCGTCTGAACGGTTCGATCCCGATCTCCGGCGCCAAGAACGCCGCGCTGCCGCTGATGATCGCGAGCCTCCTGACCGACGAGACGCTGACGCTCGCCAATCTGCCGCGTCTCGCCGACGTCGCGCAGCTGAAGCGCATCCTCGGCAATCACGGCGTCGACATGACGGTCGCCGGCAAGCGCCTCGGCGAGGCCGAGCTTTCCGGCGAGACCGTGCACCTGACCGCCCGCACCATCGTCGACACCACGGCGCCCTATGAGTTGGTCTCGGCCATGCGCGCGAGCTTCTGGGTCATCGGCCCGCTCCTGGCGCGCGAAGGTTTCGCCAAGGTCTCGCTGCCCGGCGGCTGCGCCATTGGCACGCGCCCCGTCGACCTCTTTCTCGAGGCGCTGCAGGCCATGGGCGCCGAGATCGACATCGAGGGCGGCTATGTCATCGCCCGCGCTCCGAATCGATCTCGTGGAGTGCCTGATCAAGATGGGCGCCAGGATTACGGGCGCCGGCACGTCGACGATCCGCGTCGAGGGCGTCAGCCGTCTGAACGGCGCCCGCCATTCGGTCATGCCGGACCGCATCGAGGCGGGCACCTACGCCATGGCTGTAACGATGACCGGCGGCGACGTGCTGCTCGAAGGCGCGCGCGCCGACACGCTGACGCGGCCGATCGAGATCCTGCGCGAGGTCGGCGCCGAGATCACCGAGACCAATGAAGGCCTGCGCGTCTACCGCAACGGCGCCGACCTGCGTCCGGTCAACATCTCGACCGAGCCGTTCCCGGGCTTTCCGACCGACCTGCAGGCACAGCTGATGGCGCTGGTGACGCGGGCGGACGGCACCTCGGTGATCCGCGAGACGATCTTCGAGAATCGCTTCATGCATGTGCAGGAGCTCGCCCGCTTCGGCGCCGAGATCCATCTCGACGGCCAGAAGGCGACCGTCGTCGGCGTGCCGCGCCTGAAGGGCGCGCCGGTGATGGCGACGGATCTGCGCGCCTCGGTGTCGCTCGTCATCGCCGGACTTGCCGCGGAAGGCGAGACGATCGTCAACCGCGTCTATCATCTCGACCGCGGTTTCGAGCGCCTCGAGGACAAGCTGTCGCGCTGCGGCGCGACGATCGAGCGGCTTTCCGGCTGATATCCGGCGCGAAATGACGTTCGGGAGCGTCGTGGCGCGATTCACCTGTTGCGATCGCGCCACACAGTTCCTACCTGTCGTTTCAAGTAAACAGGCCGACAGGTGTCCTCATGGATCAGCTTAAACTCGCCGCGTTCGACGCTGAAGACCTCGCCGTCGTATCCGCGCATGTACAGGACGCGGTGCTGAAGGTTGGCGACATCGCCTTCATTCCGAAGGAGAAGCGTTTTGCCGGCGTCATCAACCGCTTCGTCTGGGAAAAGCAGCCCGAAGCCGGTGCGCACAAGAAGAGCTGGGAGCGTCGTCGTTCCGGCTTCCATTTTGACCGTGTCCTTGCGGTCCGCTCTGTCGGCATAGACCGCAGTCGCCCCGACGCGGTTCTCGATCTTCTCGCCATCGCTTTCGAGCCGCGCGAAGAACCGGCCGGCACCATCACGCTCATCTTCGCTGGCGGCGGCGCCATCGCGCTCGACGTCGAATGCATCGAGGCGGCGGTGCGCGATCTCGGTCCGGCCTGGTCGACCCAGTGCTGCCCCGAGCACAGCCTCGACGAACAGTCCGCCTGAGCGGATCGCGCGTCCCGGTTCGCCCCGATGCGCCGGAACGCGCCTGCGGCCTTTCCCCTCCGCCCGAACCGCGCTAGAGACGTCGCTCTGATCTGAGGAGCCGACGTCTTGGCCATTCGCCTGTCCCACACCGATCCCGATTTCGAAACGCGCTTCCGCGCGCTGCTCGCCGCCAAGCGCGAAGTGTCGGAAGACGTCGACGCCACGGTGCGCGGCATCCTCGCCGACGTGCGGGCGCGCGGCGACGCCGCCGTGCTCGACTACACGGCGCGCTTCGACCGGCTGCAGCTGGCGGCCGGCGCGCTGCGCGTCTCGGAGGCCGAGTTCGAGGCGGCCGAGAAGCTCGTCGACGAGAAGACCCGCGCCGCCCTCGTGCTGGCGCGCGACCGCATCCAGTCGCACCATGCCCGCCAGAAGCCGGTCGACGACCGCTATACCGATGCGCTCGGCGTCGAGCTCGGCTCGCGCTGGACGGCGATCGAGGCGGTCGGGCTCTATGTCCCGGGCGGTACTGCCTCTTACCCGAGCTCGGTGCTGATGAACGCGGTGCCGGCCAAGGTCGCGGGCGTCGATCGCCTCGTCATGGTGGTGCCGACCCCGGATGGCGTCATCAATCCGCTGGTTCTGGTGGCGGCGCGCCTTGCCGGCGTCGACGAGCTCTATCGCATCGGCGGCGCGCAGGCGGTGGCGGCGCTGGCCTTTGGCACGGACACTATCAAGCCCGTCTACAAGATCGTTGGCCCCGGCAATGCCTATGTCGCGGCGGCGAAGCGCCAGGTGTTCGGCACCGTCGGCATCGACATGATCGCCGGCCCGTCGGAAGTGCTGGTCATTGCCGATGGCGACAATGATCCGGACTGGATCGCCGCCGACCTGCTCGCCCAGGCCGAGCACGACACGGCGGCGGACCGCGGCGGCGAGCTGGCGCGATTTCGGCGCCGTCATCGTCGTCGCCTCGCTCGACGACGCCGTGCCGCTTTCCGATCGCATGGCGCCCGAGCATCTGGAGATCGCCGTCGCCGATCCCGAGCCGCTGGTACGGAAGGTGCGCAATGCCGGCGCCATCTTCGTCGGCCGCACCACGCCGGAAGTGATCGGCGATTATGTCGGCGGTTCCAACCACGTCCTGCCGACGGCGCGCTCGGCGCGCTTCTCTTCCGGGCTTTCCGTGCTCGATTTCATGAAGCGCACCTCGATCCTACGCACCGGCGCCGAGCAGCTTCGCGTCCTCGGCCCGGCGGCGATCGCGCTCGCCGAAGCCGAAGGCCTCGGCGCGCATGCGCGTTCGGTGGCGATCCGGCTCAATCTGTAGCAGGATCGATCGCCGATCGATGAACGCGGAATCCGACATGGCCAATGCCTCCGAGCCCGAGATCGCTGGCAAGCTGGTTGCCGTCGATCTCGACGGCGCGACGCTCGGGCGCGTCTCGGCCGATGTCGACCATGAGCGCAAGATCGCCATCTATGATCTGGTCGAGGACAACCGCTTCACCCTGCCGGACTACCCGGCCGGCGGCTACCGGCTGCATCTCGCCATCCGCGAGAACCGGCTCGTCTTCGACGTTCGCGACGAGAACGACGCGCCGCTGATCCTGCATGCCCTGTCGCTGACGCCGCTCCGCAAGATCGTCCGCGACTATTTCCTGATCTGCGACAGCTATTACGCTGCCATCCGCACGGCGACGCCGAGCCAGATCGAGACGATCGACATGGGCCGGCGCGGCGTGCACGACGACGGCTCGCGCCTGCTGATGCAGCGGCTCGCTGGCAAGATCCTGGTCGATTTCGAGACGGCGCGGCGGCTGTTCACGCTGGTCTGCGCCCTGCACTGGAAAGGCTGAGCTTGGCCGCCGCCGACGCTCCGGGTGTGTTCGAGCCCCGCGATGCGCGGCCCCCGACCTCGGTTCTTTTCATGTGCGGCATGAACGCGATCCGCTCGCCGATGGCGGCGGCGATCGCCGCCCAGCTCTTTCCGCGCCTCTATGTCGCCTCCGCCGGCGTCCGCAAGGGCGAGGTGGATCCGTTCGTCGCCGTGGTGATGGAGGAGAGCGGCCTCGACCTCACAAGGCACCGGCCGCATACCATCGAGGAGCTCGAGGACACCAATTTCGATCTCGTCGTGACGCTATCGCCGCAGGCGCACCACCGCGCGCTGGAGCTGACGCGCACCATGGCGGTGACGGTGGAGTACTGGCCGATGCCGGATCCGACGCTGGTCGACGGTACCCGCGAGCAGCGGCTCGACGCCTATCGTGACGTGCGCGACCAGTTGCGCCGGCGCATCAAGGATCGCTTCGGCTGGGCGCCGCTGCCGAGCGGGTAGGGCCGGGTTCCGGCGATCTGTTTCCTTGCCCCGGCAATTCGGCTAGGGTCCCGCCGCTCTGCCGAAAGCCGCGCCCTCGCGCGGCGCCATCAGCAACATCGACCGGACGGAAGAATGACAGGCACCGCCAAACTCCTGCTTGCATCGGGCAGCCCGCGACGGCTGCAACTCCTCGCCCAGGCAGGATTGGAGCCGGACAGCCTTCTGCCCACTTCCGTCGATGAGAGCCCGCTGAAGAACGAGCTGCCGCGCAGCCTTGCCAAGCGGCTCGCCCGCAGCAAGGCCGACGCGGCGCGCGCCATGGCGGCGCGCACGCCGGAGTTCGCCGACAGCTACATTCTCGCCGCCGATACGGTGGTGGCGGTCGGCCGCCGCATCCTGCCGAAGGCCGAGTTCCACGACCAGGCAGCCGAATGCATCCGTCTGCTCTCCGGCCGCTCCCACCGCGTCTACACGGCGGTCTGCCTGCTGACGCCAAAGGGCTCCGTCCGCCAGCGCCTGGTCGAGAGCAAGGTACGCTTCAAGCGTCTTGGCCGGCAGGAGATCGACACCTATCTCGGATCCGGAGAATGGCGCGACAAGGCGGGCGGCTACGCGATCCAGGGCCTTGCCGGAACCTTCGTCGTCAAGCTGGTCGGCTCCTATTCCTCCGTGGTCGGCTTGCCGCTCTACGAGACGATCGCGATGCTCGACGGGGAAGGCTTTCCCGTCCGCAAGGGTTGGCTCGGGCCAGCCTGAGGAAGGACAGACCGATGACTGAGTCCAAGAAGCCGGCAACCGGGACGCCGGCCGCGCCGCAGAGCGCGGAGATCCTGCCGTTGCGCGCGCCGCGGCGCTGCGCCAATTGCGGCAAGGAGACGGTGCGCGCCTTCTATCCCTTCTGCTCGAAACGCTGCAAGGACATCGACCTGCATCGCTGGCTGTCTGGCGCCTATGCGATTCCGGTGGTCGAGCGCGACGCCGGCGACGACGAGGACGAGTAAGCCGGCGCCATGCTTCCGGCGGCCCGCGTCAGCCCGGTTTTCGATCCGCAATGCGGGTTGTTCACAGGCTGCATTCTTCCTGCGTCGGCCTCTGGACAGGCTAGGGGCCGTCGCCTATAAGGCACCTGTCTTCGCGATTGAGACGCCCTTGCGGCGCCGGTCGCCGGCGCCCGGATAGCTCAGTTGGTAGAGCAGCGGATTGAAAATCCGCGTGTCGGTGGTTCGAATCCGCCTCCGGGCACCATTTCCCTTTGAAATCGATGGGTTGGATCGGAATTTCCCGAGCTGGAATTTCCAGCTATTCCGACGTCTTGTTCATCCCCACCACGGCGTTTTCGGCGAGGCGGCGCTGGCGCACGCCCTTCGTGTAGCGGTCGATCTCCTTGTATGTGGTTCGGCCGGCGATCGACATGATGTCGGCATCGGGGCAGTCGATTTCTGCAAGACGTGCGGTGGCCGCCTTTCGAAGTCCATGGGCACGGCAATCCTCAAGCCCGGCCTCGTCGCGCCGCTTCCTCGCCCATGTGGGAGTGGCATGGACAAGCTGGCAGCGCACATCGCGCAGGCGCTTTAGCCAGTTCGGTAGCGGCTCCATCCGTGCTGGACGACTGGCGCCGGTTCTGTCCAGGCCCCACAACCGCTGCCCCTGGCGGCTGCTCGGCAAGGCTGGCGGCAGTTCTACTGCGCTGCACCCGGAGGGCGCAAACCACCGCACTATTGCGTTTGTTACCACGAACACTGCGTAAGCTTACGCATCGAGCGCTGGGTTTCGCTCTATATCTGCCTCAGGTGGCGAGCATCTCCATGACGCCCGGACGCTTGAAACCTCCCGACGACCGCTCCGGGTCGCTGGAATAGGGGCGGAGCGGGGTTGGGGAGCCGCGACCGCCTGGGTTTATCTTCCGGCAAGGAGATCTACATGAAGACTGCATTGGTTCTCGTACTCTGCACGCTGGCGCTTGCGGCCTGCCAGAGCAACCAATCCTCCGGCGGTGGCGGACTCTCGAAGTGCGTCTCGACCGGTGCTTGCGGCACAACGGACGTGATCTGTCCCTGACGCCTGCTTCGGCCTGTTTCCGGTGGCAGCATGGGAGGGGCGCCACCCGCAGGAGGCCGACGAAGCCGCAAATGCGCTGCGATCCCGAGGTGAACGACAGGTGAGCTGGAGTTCAACATGGCAACCGAGGAGGAGGCAGGCGCGGGGCCGGACGGCATAGAGGCCGCCATCCGCCACTTCCCGACGCAGGCAGACGACATCAAGGCGCTGGCGCGCGAAAGCGAGCTCTTCAGGGACATTTGTGACGAACTGGCCGAAGCCGAGGTCGCGCTATGGACAGTGGATCGCCTCGATGTCGCGCTGCGCGCCGAACGCCGGCTCGAGTGGCTTGGCTTTGTTCGCTGGGCCTTGAAAGAGATCGATAGCGAACTGCGCCACGCGCGGATCGCGTCTTTCAGTCGGACCAACCGGTCCGACTGCTGAAGCGGCTGCGCCGCACCAACGGCAAGCAAGGAGAACGAGCATGAAGCGAGACCTACTATCGGTTGCGGCGCTGCTTTGCGCACTGGCAGCCGCACCGGAGGCTCTGGCGCAGGACGCGATCCAGGCGCCGGCGCAGAAGCCGATCGGCGGCAGCGCCAAGACGCAGATCGAGCCGTCGCTGATCGTCATGAACGCCGCCGGAGCCAAGCTGGAGGGCAGCAAGCTGACCTTGATCGGCGCAGCGCCCAACGCGATCATCTTCGCCGACCGCCCGGTGCGCGCCGCCGGCCATGCGCTGACCGCCCACCTGCTCGAGGAATGGGCCACCGGATCGGACAGCTTCGCCAAGGATCCGCCGAACGCCACCGTCTCGGTATTCGACGAGGACGGCTCCAAGGTCAGGGACGCCGTGGTGACGCTCCTCTCCCCGAAGGCCGATGGCGCCAACATCGTCTTCGACGTTGCCGTGCTGGAAGGGGACCTCGGCAACGCGGCCGGTCCGGCCTCGGTGTTCATCGACATCATCGGTATGCCGCTGACGCCGCTGTCCTTTGCTGGCGTAGCGCGGCGGACGGCCTATCGCGGCGCGTTCTACGCCGGCGCCGCGGCAGGCGCCGCCTACCGCTATCCGCCGGCATACGCGCCGTACCCAGTCTATCCGCCCTATCCCTATTACCCGCCCTATCGTCCCTACTGATTGAAGGAGCCACGATCATGGATATCACACGCCGCACCGCGACCCTGCTGGGCGCCGGCCTGCTCGGATCCGCGGCGATCTCGCCCGCCTTCGCACTGGACGGCCCGCTCTCCGACGTCATCGCCGGCCGTGAGGACTTCTGGACGGGCGTCGACGCCTACATCTATGGTTATCCGCTGGTGACGATGGAGATGACGCGTCGCGTCGTCACGAACGTGGTGGAGGCCAAGGGTACGCGCGCCCCGATGGGCCATCTCATCAAGCTGCGGGAATATCCCAACGCATCGTTCACCGACGTGACGGCGCCGAATGCCGACACGCTCTACACGACGGCGTTCGTCGACGTCGGCGCGGAGCCCTGGGTGTTCGAATTCCCGGATATGGGCGATCGGTACTTCCTGTTTCCGATGCTCGACGGCTGGACCAACGTCTTCCAGGTACCGGGCTCGCGCACGACCGGCGAGAAGGGGCTGACCTTCGCCATCACCGGCCCCGGCTGGTCGGGCACGCTGCCGGACGGCGTGGTCGAGTACAAGTCCCCGACCAACATCGTCTGGCTGCTCGGCCGCATCTATTGCGAGGGGACGCCGGAGGACTATGCCGCCGTCCACAAGATCCAGGACGCCTGCAAGCTGCAGCCGCTTTCGACCTGGGGCAAGCCGTACACGCCGCCGGCCGGAAAGGTGGATCCGTCGATCGACATGAAGACGGCGGTGCGCGAGCAGGTCAACAGCATGTCCGCCACGGAGTATTTCACGCTCCTGTGCGAGCTCATGAAGACCAACCCGCCTTCTGCCGCCGATGCGCCCGCAGTCGAGAAGTTCGCCTCCATCGGCATCGTGCCGGGGCAGGATTTCGACAAGTCGAAGTTCGACCCGCTCTTCGAGAAGCGGCTGCCGGATCTCGCTTTTGACCGGGTGATGCTGCACTTCAAGTTCAGCGACGGCGACGTGCAGAGCGTCAATGGCTGGGGCTTCACCACCAAGACCGGGCTCTACGGCACCAACTACATCCAGCGTGCCCTGGTCACGGCGATCGGCCTCGGCGCCAACCGCCCGCAGGACGCGGTCTATCCGACCTCGCTCAAGGGCGGCGGCGGCATGATCTCGCGCAGCTACAATGGCAGCGAGGACTATGTCGTGACGTTCAAGAAGGGCCAGCTGCCGC
>JAFKJZ010000719.1 GCA_017305815.1 Hyphomicrobiales bacterium | reverse complement strand
CGACCGCCTCCGACGGCACGTCGAAGCGGCGGATGTGTTTTGCCGTCGCTTCGTCGAGCGCGTCCTCGTAGCCGGCGTCGGCATAGCGCATGACGCCGAGCGAGGTGTCGTTGGTGAGCGCCCGGGCCAGCCGCTCGCCCGCCGTCGGCCGGCCGTCGGCGATCAGGGTCACGCCGGCCGAGGTCATGTAGCCGGCATAGCCGCCGCCGCCGGAATGCACCGTGACGAGGTCGGCGCCGGAGGCGGATAGCGCCATCGCATCAAGGAGCGGCCAATCGGCGATCGCGTCCGAGCCGTCGCGCATCTTTTCGGTCATGATGTTCGGATGCGCCATAGCGCCGGCGTCGAGATGGTCGCGCGAAAAGGCGATCGGGCCGGAGAGGGCGCCTGATGCCACCATGTCGTTGACGGCGAGCGCCAGCTCGGTGCGGGCGCCGTGGCCGAGCCAGGCGATCCGCGCCGGCAGGCCTTCGAACGGCACGTTCTCGCGGGCGAGGCGGATCCAGTTGGTGACGATGGCGTTGTCGGGGAACCGCTCCAGCACGAGGTCGTCGATGCGGCGGATGTCGTCTGGAGAGCGCCATCCAGCGGAACGGGCCGATGGCGCGGGCGAACAGCGGCCGAAGATAGGCCTCGGTGAAGATCGGGATGTCGAAGGCATTCGCGACGCCCGCCTCGCGCGCCTGGGTGCGGATCAGGTTGCCGTTGTCGAACACGACCGAGCCATGTCTCTGGAAATCCAGCATGGCGCGGACATGCGGGACGATCGAGGCGCGCGACAGCGCCATCAGTTTCGCCGGATCGCTCTGCCGCAGCGCCCGGACCTCGGCGAGCGGCAGGCCCGCCGGCACATAGCCGTAGACGAGGTCGTGCGCCGAGGTCTGGTCGGTGACGATGTCGGGCACGATGCCGCGCCGAAAAATCTCGGGGTAGATCTCGGCGGCGTTGCCGACGAGGGCGACGGACAGCGCCTCGCGGTGATGGCGGGCATGCGCGATGCGCTGCAGCGCCGTGTCGAGGTCGGGCGCGATCTCGTCGACATAGCCGATCGCCTTGCGCTTTTCCGCCCGCTCGGGGTCGACATCGACGGTGAGGATGGCGGCATTGGCCATGCGGCCGGCGAGCGGTTGCGAGCCGCCCATGCCGCCGAGGCCGGCGGTCAGGATGAAGCGTCCCGCGAGATCGCCGCCGAAGTGCTTCTCGGCGATGCGCATGAAGATCTCGTAGGTGCCCTGGATGACGCCCTGGCTGCCGATATACTGCCAGGCGCCGGCGGTGAGCCCGCCCCAGCAGATCAGGCCCTTCTTCTCCAGCTCGTAGAAATATTCGGCCTTCGCCCATTGGCCGATGATGTTGCAGTTCGCCATGATGACGATCGGCGCCTGCACCTGGGTGCGGAGGAGGCCGATCGGCTTGCCCGACTGCACCACCAGCGTCTCGTCTTCCTCCATCGTCGTCAGCGCCTCGACGATGGCGTCATGCGCGGCCCAGTTGCGCGCCGCCTTGCCGAGC
>JAFKJZ010000406.1 GCA_017305815.1 Hyphomicrobiales bacterium | reverse complement strand
CCAGTATGGCGGCGGCTATACCGAATATGTCGCGAGCACCGGCAGCGAAGCGCCCGGCCTGCATCCGGCCGGGTAGGGTATTACGGCGTCGGCGCGGCCGGATCGAGCAGGCCTTCCGACTTCAGGTCGGCCCAGAGCGCTCTCGGCGCCGGTTCGTCCAGCGCCGCGAGGTTGCGGGTTATCTCGGCCGGATTGACCGCGCCGAGCAGCAGCGACGATACCGCCGGATGGCCGAGGCAGAACTGGACGGCGGCGCGCGCCAGCGGCACGCCGTGCGACCGGCAGACCAGATCGATCCGCGCGACGCGCTTCAGGATTTCGGGCGGCGCGGCTTCGTAATTATAGCGCGCGCCCTCGATGGCACCGGTGGCGAGAATGCCGGAGTTGAAGATGCCGCCGAGCAGGACGCCGACGCCCTTCTTGAGGGCCAGCGGCATCAGCGTCGCCAGCGCCGGCTGCTCCAGCAGCGAATAGCGGCCGGCGAGCAGAATGGTGTCGAAGTCGCCGTCGCGCAGGAAGCGCTCGCACCATTCGTGGTCGTCGAGCCCGACGCCGATCGCCTTGACCATGCCCTGGCGCCGAAGATCGCTCAGCGCGCGATGGGCGCCTTTCATGGCCTCGCCGTAGCGCGCTTCGACGCCGTCCTCGCCATGCGTCCAGCCGTCGATGTCGTGGATCAGCAGGATGTCGATGCGGTCCGTGCCGAGCCGCAGCAGCGACTGCTCGAACGAGCGCATCGTGCCGTCATAGGAATAATCGAAGCGGGCGCGGTGCGGCAGGCTGCCGACGAAGCCGCGCGCCGGCTTCGCGAGCGGCTCGCCGCAATGGCGCGCGGCGTCCATCACCCGGCCGATCTTGGTCGAGAGCACGACGCTGTCGCGCGGCACGGAGCGCAGGGCTGTGCCGATGCGATGCTCGGCGAGGCCGTTGCCGTAGTGCGGCGAGGTGTCGATCAGCGTGATGCCGGCGGCCATCGCCGCCTTGGCCGTGTCGATGGCGGTGGTCTCGTCGAGTCTCTCGAAGAAATCGCCGAGTGGCGCCGAGCCGAACCCGATGCGCGAGACCTCGAGGCCGTTGCGGCCGAGCGGGACGCGGGCAGGCGGGCTGCTCATGCCTTTCTCCGGAACTGCAGGTAGAAGGCATAGCGCTCCGGCAGCACGAAATCGGGTCTGTCGAGGCCGAGCGCATGGGCGGCGCGCCAGACGAAGGCGGAATCCGCCATCAACTCGCGCCCGAGCGCCACGAGGTCCGCCTTGCCGGAGGCGACGATCCCCTCCGCCTGTTCCGGATCGGTGATGGCGCCGACCGCCATGGTCGCGATGTCGGCCACGGCGCGGATCCGCTCTGCGAAGCCGATCTGGAAGCCGGGGCCTTCCTTGATGTGGCCGGGATTGGTGCGAACCAGGATGCCGCCGGCGGAGCAGTCGATCACGTCGACGCCGGCCGGTTTCAGCGCCTTCGCGAGTTCTACGGCGTCGTCGAGCGTCAGGCCCTCGCCGGGAACTCGGTCGATGCAGGAGGCGCGGTAGAACAGCGGCATGTCGGCCGGGATCGCGGCGCGGACCGCTTCGGCCACCTCGACCGCGAGGCGCATGCGGTTTTCCGGCGAGCCGCCATAGGCGTCGGTCCGCTGGTTGGAAATCGGCGAGACGAAGCTATGGATCAGGTAGCCATGTGCGCCGTGGATCTCGACGAAGTCGAAGCCGGCCGCCACCGCCCGGCGCGCCGCGGCGGCGAAGGCGGCGACGATGCCGGCGATCTCGTCGATCTCCAGCGCATGCGGGACCGGCCAGTCCTCGTGATAGGCGATCGCCGAGGGCGCGACGGTGGTCCAGCCGCGCGGATCCTCGGCCGGCAGCGCCCAGCCGCCGGACCAGGGCGGCGTCGAGCTGGCCTTGCGCCCGGCATGGCCGAGCTGGATGCCGACGACGGCGTTCTGGCGATGATAGATGGCGGCGATCTTCGACAGACCGTCGATCTGCGCATCGTCCCAGATGCCGAGGCAATCCGGCGTGATGCGGCCTTCCGGCAGGATGCCGGTCGATTCCACCAGCGCGCCGCCGACGCCGCCGAGCGCGAAGCGGGCGTGGTGCTCCAGATGCCAGTCGCCGACCCTGCCGTCCTCTGCCGCGTACTGGCACATGGGCGAGAGGACGACCCGGTTCTTGAAGGTGACGCCCCTGAGCTTCAGGGGCGTGAAAAGTCCAGCCATTCGGGATTTCCGCCGGTCGATGCTCAGATCTCGGCCAGCAGGCTGTTGTCGAACATGTCCTTGGTGACCTTGATGCCGACCTTTTCCAGCGTGGCGATGTTGTGTTCGATCGCGGCGTCGTCGAGCGCGAACACGCCGTTCGGATGCTGCATCAGCGGGTTCTGCGCCTTGCTGTGGAACTCGGAAGCGCCCGGCGTGTAGCCGTTGCCCTTGAACCAGGTGTCCTCGTACTTCTTCAGGTAGGTGGCGCCGTTCTTGAAGTCTTCGTCCCAGCCCTTGCGGCTGGCGCGCAGGAAGCCGACCAGATCCTTGCGGCGGTTCTTCAACGTGTCGTCGGTGACGGTGACGAAGTCCTGGCCGAAGGGCAGGCCGGAATCGTAGAAGAGGATGTAGTTGGCCTTCTTGCCGGATGTCTGCTCGACGATGTAGGGCAGCGAGGTCATGAAATCGACGACGGCGTCTACCTGTCCGGTCGCGAGCGGCGTCGGGTCGAAGGCGTAGGGAACGATCTTCACCGTGCTCGGATCGACGCCGTTGAGGCCGAGCAGCACGTTGAAGGTGCCAAGGCTGAGCGGCGGGCAGGCCACTGTCTTGCCGACGAGGTCCTTGATCGACTTGATGCCGCTTGCTTCCAGGCTGCCGGCGGGATCACGTCCGGGCCGCCCGAGATGTAATTCACATCCAGGCCCTCGGCCTTGTAGTAGCCTTCGTCGATCGCGATGAAGTAACCCATGAATTCGGGATCGTTGATCCAGATCGACTGGAAGTTCAGCGGCGTGGTTTCGGCAGCCTGGGCGCGTCCGAGCGGCCCGAGGCCGACGAGGGCGGCGCCGGCGAACAGGGTCTTGGCGAAATCACGGCGCGACTGCACGAATTTCATCTTCTGCGTCCTTCAGTTCGGCAAAGCGGGGCGGCGGGACAGGGCGCATGCCTGTTCCGGGCGGATATGGGTCTATTTGAAGAGGAACGGGATGTTCATGGAGCGACTGGCGACAACGATCCGTAGCAGTATTCGTCCTGCAACTGGAAATATTATGCTGTCGGCTCGATCCGAATTTTCGGTCTATCAAACCGTATAGGATGATTTTATCGACGCGATTTGCCAGATCAACATGATTTTGTTTTGTGCGATCCCAAATTTGAAGCAATTGCATTGCCGGATTTGCACAAGATTCAATCAGGCGCGCCGCGTCGATGCGGCGGGTTGCTCTCAGGCCTCCGTGGCAAGAAGAAGGAACTCGATTTCGAAGAAGGCGCCGCCGGGCGCCTCGCAGTAGATTGCGCGTCCGCCGGGGAAATCGATCGCCCGGCCGAGAATGCGCGCTCCTGCGGCCACCGCCGCCGCGACCGCGCCCTCGAAATCATCGACATGGAAGGCGACATGGCCGGCGCCGGGCCGCCAGGGCAGGGCGTCCGGCTCGGGCCGTTCCTCCTGTTCGGAACGGAAGGCGATCAGTTCAAGGATCAACGGATAGGCATCGGCGCGGAGCTGCGCGAAGTCGCAGGCGAGGCCGGGTTTGCCCGTCATGGCGGCGATGTCGTCTGTCATGCCGCGCTCGATGAAGATCGGCGCGAAGCCGAACACCGCGCCGAAGAAGGCGATCGCCGGGTCGATGTCCGAGACCGTCAGCGAGGCATGGTGCCAGCTTATGCCGGCGGGCGTGTTCATCGGCGCACCGTCCGTTCGAGCAGGCCGACCGCTTCATAGGCGGCGACGGAGATCAGGATGCTGACGAGCGCGCCGGCCCAGATCATGTCGTAGTCGAGCCGGCCGCGCGAGATGTTGAGCAGGTTGCCGAGGCCGACGCCGGAGAGCAGCCATTCGGCGAGCAGCACGCCGAGCAGCGCCTGCGGCGCGACCAGCCGCGCGGCGGCGAAGAGATGCCCGGTCGAGAACGGCACGGTGACGAAGACGAGCCGCTTCAACCGGCTGCCGCCATAGACGCTGACGAGGTCGCCGGCGGCGCGCGGCACCATGGCGAAACCCTGGTTGAGCATCACATAGGCCGGGAAGAACACCACGATCACCGCCATGAAGACGGACGCCATGGTGCCGCGGCCGAACACCAGCACGACGAACGGTACCAGCGCCACCAGCGGCATGTTCTGCGCCACCATGGCGAAGGGCAGCATGGCCCGCGCCAGAGCCGGGGCGAGCACGGAGAGCGCCGCTAGCACGAAGGCGACGGCGAGGCCGGCGACCAGGCCGAGTGCCGCGATCGGCAGCGTCTGCGCCAAGGCATGGCCGATCGCCGCGCGCGCCGCGGCGGCGCCGTGGCCCTGGAAGAGGAACAGCACCGTCTGCACGGGGCCCGGCGCGATGATCGGGTTCAGCTTGCTGAGCCAGAGGCCGAACGACCAGAGCGCGAAGGGAAGCACGAAGGCGGCGGCGATCAGCGCCAGGCGGATCAGCCGCGTGCGCATGCTGGTGGCGGCGAAGGATGGCCGCAGGGCGGCGAGGGTGACGGCGGAGGTCGTACTGGCGAGGCGCCGGGCCGGCAGCAGGAAGATGCCGTAGCCGGTGAGCGCGATGGCGCTGGAGAACAGGCCGATGCCCCAGAGCTTGGCGGGATTGCCCTGCGGCAGCGACGAGAGCAGGAAGGAGCCGAGGCCCCAGCGCGTGCCGGAGCCGAACTCGCCGAGCACCGCGCCCAGCACGGCGATCGGCGCGGCGACGCGGAGCCCCGCGAACAGCGACGGCAACGAGCCGCGCAGGCGGACATGGCGAAACATCGTCCAGCGGCTGCCGCCATAGGTGGTAACGACGTCGGCCAGCCTCGGGTCGGTCTCGCGCAGTCCGAGCAGCGTCGCCGACATGGCCGGGAAATAGACCATCAGCGCGGCGAGGATGGTCTGCGGCCAGTTGCCGGTGAAGAACAGCACCAGCAGCGGGCCGACGACGATCGCCGGCATGGCGAAGAGGGCGATGTTGACGCCGCGAAAGGCAAGCTCCAGCCCTGGCAGCAGGCAGAACAGGCAGGCGGCGAGAATGGCGACGGTGGTGCCGATGGTGAAGCCGATGATCGAGGTCTGGATCGTCGCCAGTCCGTGGAGCCAGTAGAGCTCGCGATCGGCGAAGAACTGCAGGATGATGCGCGACGGCGCCGGCATCATGGCGACGCCCCAGGCGGTCGTCTGGCCGAGAAACTCCCAGACCGCCAGGAAGAGCAACGTCCCGAACAGGATGCGGGCGTTCGACCGGGTCGCGAGATCGGTCATTCGGCGTGGCCCTCGCCGTGCAGGCTCGCCATCAGCCGGTCGCACAGCGCGTGGAAATGCGGATGACTGAACAGCTCCGGTGTGCGCGGGCGGGCAAACGGGATCTTGATGATCTCGGCGATGCGGCCGGGCTTCGCCTGCATCACCACCACCTCGTCGGCGAGGAACACCGCCTCGTCGATGCCGTGGGTGACGAGGATCGTCGTCGTCTGGCGCGCCGCCCAGATCCTCTGCAGCTCGACATTCATCGTGCGGCGCAGGATCTGGTCGAGCGCGCCGAAGGGCTCGTCGAGCAGCAGGACGGACGGGTCGCTGACCAGCGAGCGGGCGATCGCGACGCGCTGGCGCATGCCGCCCGAAAGCTGGCCGGGCAGCGAATCCTCATGGCCCTTGAGGCCGACCAGCTCGATCAGCTCGTGGATCTTGTCGGTGTGCGCCTTGACCGAGCGGCCGAGGATCTGCAGCGGAAAGGCGATGTTCTGGAACACGCTGCGCCAGGGCAGCAGGGCGGCGTCCTGGAAGGCGATGCCGAGTTCGCCCTCGCTGCGGAACTGTTCCGGATGCTTGCCGCGGATCAGCACGGCGCCATTGTCCGGCTGCTCCAGACCCGCCGCCATGCGCAGCAGGGTGGACTTGCCGCAGCCGGACGGGCCGATCAGCGCCACGAACGAGCCCTTCGCCACCTTGAGCGAGATCGGCGCCAGCGCCACCATCGGTCCGCGCGCGGTCTCAAAGGTCTTGCCGGCCTGGTCGATGATGAGGTCGACCGGCGGCTGCGGCCGCGTTTCGCGGCTGTCGACCGGTTCCAGGGCTGGATAGTCGCGGGCGGGAAGGGCGTTCATGATGGCTGGGCCGGACCTTTCGATGTTTCCGGTTCAGACCGCTTCGAGGAAGGCGCGGGCGGCCGCGCCATGCTCGTGACGAAGCCGTGCAAGATCCACGCCGACAGGCGCGCCGTCGAGGACGCGCCATTTTCCGCCGACCATGACGCGGTCGGCGCGGTGGGCGCCGCAGAGCACGAGGGCGGCGATCGGGTCGCCGGCGCCGGAGAAGCGCAGTTCGTCGAGGGTGAAGAGGGCGAGGTCCGCCTGCCTTCCGGCCTCGATGCGGCCGATGTCCTTGCGGCCGAGGCAGGCGGCGGAGCCCTCGGTCGCCCAGCGGATCGCGTCCTGGTGGGTGACCGCCTCGGCGCCATAGCGCAGCCGGCCTAGCATCAGCGCGTGGCGGATGCTCTCCATCAGGTTCGAATTGTCGTTGGAGGCCGAGCCGTCGACGCCGAGGCCGACGATCGCGCCGGCCGCCTCCAGTTCCTTGGTCCGGCAGATGCCCGAGGCGAGCACCATGTTGGACGTCGGACAGTGACAGACGCCGATCCGGTGCTTGCCGAGGCGGCGAATCTCGTCGTCGTTGAAATGGATGCCATGCGCCAGCCAGACGCGCTCGTTCAGCCAGCCGACTTCCTCGAGATAGTCGAGCGGGCGGCAACCGAAATGGGCAAGGCAGAACTCGTCCTCGTCCCGCGTCTCGCCGAGATGGGTATACAGCCGGCAGTCATATTTCTCGGCCAGGGCCGCGCTGTCGATCATCAGCTGCCTGGTGACGTTGAACGGCGCGCAGGGCGCGACCGCCACGCAGCGGAACGAGCCCTCCGAGGCGTCGTGATATTTCGACAGCACGCGCTCGCAGTCGGCGATCACGGTGTCGTAGTCCTGCATCAGCCGTTCGTCGGCGATGCCGCCGCTCTTCGAGCCGAAATTGATGGCGCCGCGCGTCAGCGCGATGCGCATGCCGAGCCGCTCGGCTTCCTCGGCCTCGATGTCGACGGCATCCGGCATGTCGGCGCCGAAGACGAACAGATGGTCCGAGGCGGTGGTGCAGCCGGACATCAGCAATTCGGTGAGCGCGAGGCGGACGCCGAGGCGGAAGCGGTCGCGGTTCAGATGCGCCCCCCAGCGCGGATAGAGCGCCTTCAGCCAGGGAAACAGTTCCTTGTTGATCGCGTCGGGATGCGCGCGGGTCAGCGTCTGGAAGAAATGGTGATGCGTGTTGACGAGGCCGGGCAGCACGACGTGGCGGCCGGCGTCGACGATCTCGTCGCAGGGCGCGGTCGGGCCTTCGCTGCCGACCAGCTCCACGATTTTGCCGCCGGAAATCACCAGGCCGCGTTCAGCGCCCTCGGCAAAGACGGCGATCGGGTCGCGCAGCCAGACGCGCTTTGGTGACGTGTCAGCGGCCATGGTCTGTCCCTTCATCGCGCATAGCCGAGGACGGCCTTCACTTCGAGGAACTCGCGCATGCCGTGGTCGCCGAGCTCGCGGCCATTGCCGGACTGCTTGTAGCCGCCGAACGGCGCGTTGAAGTCGAAGGGCGGGTTGTTGATGAAGATGCGGCCGGCGCGGATGCGCGCGGCGGTGCGGCGGGCGTGCTCCTCGTCACGGGAATAGACATAGCCGGCGAGGCCGTAGACGGAATCATTGGCGATCCGGATCGCTTCTTCCTCGTCGTCATAGGCGAGGATCGAGAGCACCGGCCCGAAGATCTCCTGCCGGGCGATCGTCATGTCGGGATCGACGTCGGCGAAGATGGTGGGGCGGACGAAATAGCCGCTTTCGATGCCGTCCGGCCGGCCGGGGCCGCCGGCGACGAGCGTCGCACCCTCGGCGATGGCGCGGGCGCGCTCGACTATCTCGGGGAGCAGGGCGCGCGGCACGAGCATGCGCGTCGGCGCGATGCAGGACTGGCCGGAATTGATGAAGCAGCGATTGACGCCATCGGTGACGGCGAGGTCGAGATCGGCGTCGGCCAGGATGATGTTGGCGGACTTGCCGCCGAGTTCCTGGTGCACGCGCTTGACCGTATCGGCGGCCGCCTTGGCGACCTGGACGCCGGCGCGGGTCGAGCCGGTGAAAGAGACCATGTCGATGTCGGGATGGGCGGCGATCGCCTCGCCGACGACCGGGCCGGTGCCGTTGACGAGGTTGAACACGCCCTTCGGCACGCCGGCGTCATGCAGCACCTCGGCGAGGATGTGAGCCGATAGCGGCGACAGCTCCGATGGCTTCAGCACCACGGTGCAGCCGGCGGCGAGCGCCGGCGCGAGCTTGGTGACGATCTGGTTCAGCGGCCAGTTCCAGGGCGTGATCAGGCCGCAGACGCCGATCGCCTCGTGCGTGAGCAGCGTGTTGCCCTTCAGCGTGTCGAATTCGAA
>JAFKJZ010000405.1 GCA_017305815.1 Hyphomicrobiales bacterium | reverse complement strand
TCGAGCGTTCGAAGAAGCGCTTCATGGCGTCGAGGATCGTCGCCGGCGAATAGGTCTCGCGCTCCCAGTGGCTGGCGATGACCGCCGCGCCATGCGCGCCGGCTACGCGCGCGATTTCCGGTTCGCGCTGCAGGCCCCAGACGTCGTTGACGATATGCGCGCCGGCCGCGAGCGCCTTGTCGGCGACCGAGGCCTTGTAGGTATCGACCGAGATCAGCGTGCGGGTCGCCGTGGCCAGCGCCTTGACGGCGGGGATAACGCGGGCGGTCTCGGTCTCGGCGTCGACTTCGGCGGCGCCGGCATCCCCGCCCACCGGATCGTGCTCGATCCGGGCATCGGCTTCGGCAAGGGTCTGGCCGAGAACCTCCTGATCCTCGACCGCATCGACGAGATCGTCGCGCTCGGATTCCCCGTGCTGCTCGGCGTCTCGCGCAAGCGCTTCATCGGCGAGATCACCGGCCGAGAGCCCAAGCAGCGGCTCGCCGGCACGCTCGCCACCAATGTCCTGGCCGCCGCGAAGGGCGTTTCCTCCTTCCGCGTGCACGACGTCGCCGCCCACCGCGACGCGCTCGCCGTCACGGACGCCATTCTCTCCAGCCGCGAACCTCAATGACCGACCGCATCTTCATCAACGACCTGCGCTTCTTCGGCTTCCACGGCGTGCTGCCGGAGGAAGCCGTGCTGGGCCAGCGTTTCCGCGTCGACGTCACCGCCGAACTGGACCTCGCCGAGGCCGGACGCACCGACGACCTGACCAAGACCGTGCACTATGGCGAGATGGCAGTGCTGATCGAGGAGATCGGCCGCACGCACCGCTACAAGCTGATCGAGGCGCTGGCCGAAGCGATCGCCAAGGCGGTGTTCGAGACCTACCCGCCCGTGGAGCGGCTGACCGTGCGCGTGACCAAGCCGGAAGCGCCCGTGCCGCTGGCGACCGGGGTGATCTCGATCGAGATCGAGCGGGAGCGTCCCCGTGACTAAGGTTTACCTCGGCCTCGGCAGCAATCTCGGCGACCGCGAAGCGATGCTGCGCGCCGCCATTTCCGCGCTGGCGGCGACGCCGGGTGTGCACGTCACGGCGATCTCCTCGCTTTACGAGACCCCGCCCTGGGGACCGGTGCCGCAGGGACCGTATCTCAACGCCTGCATCGAGCTCTATACGACGCTGTCGGCGCGCGCGGTGCTCGATCTCAGCCTGCGCATCGAGCGCGACCACGGCCGCGAGCGCGCCATCCGCTGGGGACCGCGCACGCTCGATATCGACGTGCTGCTCTATGGCGATGCCGCCATCGACGAGGAAGGCCTGATCGTGCCGCACCCGCGCATGACCGAACGCGCCTTCGTGCTGGTGCCGCTCGCGGAAATCGCGCCGCAGGCGATGGTGGCGGGTCGTACGATCCACGCCATCCTCGCCGAGGTCGAAGCCGACGACATCCGCAAGGTCGGCACGCTCTAGCCGAATTGCCCTGCCCGAGGGCCGGCTTGCGAAATACGCCGTGAAGGACCATGCTATCACCAAGATAGCATGGAGCTTTTCATGGCACAGATGCTGGTCCGAAATATCGAAGACGACGTCGCCGCGCGCTTCAAGCAGCGCGCGCGATCCGAAGGCAAGTCGACCGAGCAGGCGCTGCGCGATCTCGTCGCCGACTATGCCCGCGACCGGAAGGCAGAGGCGCTGGCCCGGCTGCAGGAATTGCGCGCTCGAATGGAGCCGGCAATGCCCGACCCGACGCCGTGGATTCGCGAGGATCGAGACGGCGATCATGGCCGTCGTTGATGCGAGCATACTGGTCCGCGCGCTCGTCCGCACCGAGGGCTCCGCGGCTGCTGTCGAATGGATCGAAGGGCACCCGTTGAGCGCCCCCGACATAATTCTGGTCGAAACGGCCAACGCGCTCTGGCGCTATGTTCAGGCCGGCCGTATGGACTGCGACATGGCGCGCCTGCTCCTCAAGGAGGCGCCCCTTGTCATCGACAGGATCGTCCCATCCGTGGAGTTGCTCGACAGCGCGATCGCCATT
This sequence comes from Hyphomicrobiales bacterium, assembly GCA_017305815.1. Lineage (GTDB taxonomy): Bacteria > Pseudomonadota > Alphaproteobacteria > Rhizobiales > Kaistiaceae > Kaistia > Kaistia nematophila. Next base: position 3,786 of record JAFKJZ010000405.1, on the reverse strand, counting down.
GCCTGCGACGCGCAGCACCCGGTTTATGATTGCCTGTATCTGGCGCTGGCCGGCGCCGAACAGGCAGTGCTTGGCACAGCGGACCGAAAGCTGGCATCGATCGCCCAAAGTCGTGGCGTCGCAACCGAACTGATCGCCTGACGACTAGCTCGCCAATCGGCTCAGAGTGGGATGTTGTCGTGCTTCGTCCAGGGGTTCTCCAGCGCCGTGTTGCGCAGGAGGCGGAGGCCGCGGGCGATGCGGCGGCGGGTCGAGTGCGGCATGATCACCTCGTCGATATAGCCGCGCTCGGCCGCAACGAAGGGCGAGAGGAAGCGATCCTCATATTCCTTGGCGCGCGCCGCCAGCCCCTCGGCGTCGCCCGTCTCGGCGCGGAAGATGATCTCGACCGCGCCCTTGGCGCCCATCACCGCGATCTGCGCCGTGGGCCAGGCATAGTTCAAATCGCCGCGCAGGTGCTTCGAGGCCATGACGTCATAGGCGCCGCCATAGGCTTTTCGCGTGATGACGGTGATCTTGGGTACCGTCGCCTCGCCATAGGCGAAGAGCAGCTTGGCGCCGTGCTTGATCAGCCCGCCATATTCCTGCGCCGTGCCCGGCAGGAAGCCCGGCACGTCGACGAAGGTGACGATGGGAATGGAGAACGCGTCGCAGAAGCGCACGAAGCGGGCCGCCTTGCGCGAGGCGTCGCTGTCCAGCACGCCGGCGAGCACCATCGGCTGGTTGGCGACGAAGCCGACCGTGCGGCCCTCGATGCGGCCGAAGCCTGTGACGATGTTCTTCGCGAAGGCCGCCTGGATCTCGAAGAAATCGCCCTCATCGACCGTCTTGAGGATCAGTTCCTTGATGTCATAGGGCTTGTTGGCGTTGTCGGGCACGAGCGTGTCGAGCGACATCTCGATGCGGTCGGCCGCATCGAAGCTCTCGATCTCGGGAATGTCGCCGCCATTGTTCAGCGGCAGCAGGTCGATCAGCCGCCGCATCTCGAGCAGCGTCTCGACATCGTTGTCATAGGCGCCGTCGGCGATCGACGAGCGCGCGGTGTGGATCGAGGCGCCGCCCAGTTCCTCCGCCGTCACCGTCTCGTTGGTGACCGTCTTCACCACGTCCGGGCCGGTGACGAACATGTAGGTCGAATCGCGCACCATGAAGATGAAGTCAGTCATGGCCGGCGAATAGACGTCGCCGCCGGCGCAAGGCCCCATGATGACCGAGATCTGCGGGATGACGCCGGAGGCCAGCACGTTGCGCTGGAACACCTCGCCATAGCCGCCAAGCGCCGCGACACCTTCCTGGATGCGGGCGCCGCCGGCGTCGAACAAGCCGATGATCGGCGCGCGGTTCTTCAGCGCCATGTCCTGGATCTTCGTGATCTTGGCGGCATGTGCTTCCGACAGCGAACCGCCGAAGACGGTGAAGTCCTTGGCGAACACGAAGACGGCGCGGCCGTTGATCGTGCCCCAGCCGGTGACGACGCCGTCGCCGGGGATCTTGGTCCTGTCCATGCCGAAATCGGTGCCGCGGTGCTCGACATACATGTCGAACTCCTCGAACGACCCTTCGTCGAGCAGCACGTCCAGGCGCTCGCGCGCCGTCAGCTTGGCCTTGGCATGCTGGGCCGCGATCCGCTTCTCGCCGCCGCCGAGCCGAGCCTCGGCGCGACGCTTCTCGAGTTCAGCCAGGACGTGCTTCACGCTTGTCTCCTATCCCCGTGCGGCCAGAACCAGCGCCGCGGCCTGCATTTCCTTCCAGCGCCCGGCCCTGCGCGCGCTGGCTTCCTCGTCCTCGCCCCAGAGGCCGATCTGGTAGTCTTCGTCGACATGCGCCGCCGCCCAGGCCTCCTCGGCCGTCAGGCGGCGATGCAGCACGGCGACAGCCAGAATGGCGGAGCCGGTCAGCGTCGTGATCGTGTTGAGCGCCGCCAGGCGAAGGATGTCGAGATCGCCGAGCGCCACGTCGACCGCCTCGATCGTCTCCGGGAACTGCTCGACATGCACGATGCCCTGGGCGAGCACGAAGCGGGCATGGAAGCGTTCCTGCATCCAGCCGATCAGCGGCGACCAGAATTCGTCCTGCAGGGCATCCAGCTTGGCCGGTCCGTCGGCGCGATAGCAGAGCAGGTCCGACCCGGCATAGCGCAGGATCTCGGCGCGGGTTGCCTCCGGCTCGCGGGAGACGCCGTCGAGCGCCGAGTTGACGAGGCGCGTCACCGGCATCGAGCCGGGATCGATCACCTCGCCCTGCCCTGCCCATTCGGCGACGATCGCCGCCGCGATCGCTTCGTCCGGCACGGCGAGCACGGCCTTGGAGGGCGTCCGCAGCGAGCGGCCGTCGAGCTGGACCAGATAGCCGCCGCCCTCGGCGGGGGCTATGGCGGCGTTCGCGTAGAAGCGCTTCGGCAGCTTCGGAGCGTCGAGCTTTTCCGGCGCGACACGCGGCTTCGCGCCCTCGTCGTCGTCGCCGGCGCCGATATCGGCAAGCCGGCCGCCCTTCGGCCCCGTGTCCTTGCCAGGCTCACTCATCCTCTTCACCCGTATCGCCCAGGTCCTTGTCGAAGCCGAGCAGGTTCCAGCTCTGGACCATATGCGGCGGCAGGGGCGCCGTCACGTCGAGCACGCCGTTGCCCGACGGATGCGGCATGATGATCCGGCGCGCATGCAGGTGCAGCTTGTTCTGGATGCCGCCCGGGAACTCCCAGTTCGTATCCGCCTCGAAATATTTGGGATCGCCGATGATCGGATGGCCGATATGGGCGGCGTGGGCGCGCAGCTGGTGCGTGCGGCCGGTGACGGGGCGCATGGTCAGCCAGGCGAGCCCCTGCCCGGCGATATCGACCACCGAGTAGAGCGACACGGCATGGCTGGCGTCGTCCTCGCCATGGCGGGCGATCTTCATCTTGTCGCCGGCGGGGCCGCCGTCGCGCGCAAGCCAGGTCGAGACCCGGCCCTGCGGCGGGCGCGGCACGCCCTTGACCAGCGCCCAGTAGATCTTCTTCGTCGAGCGGGCGCGGAAGCTCGCCGCCAGCTTCGAGGCGGCAAGGCGCGTCTTGGCGACGACCAGCACGCCGGTCGTCTCGCGGTCGAGCCGGTGCACGAGGCGCGGCTTCTGGTCCTTGGTGTCGCGCAGCGCTTCGAGCATGCCGTCGACATGCGTCGTCAGGCCGGAACCGCCCTGGACGGCGAGGCCCTGCGGCTTGTTGAAGACATAGACCTGGTCGTCTTCGTAGAGGCACATCGCCATCAGCGCGTCGGCGGCGCTGCCGCGCGCGCCGAGCGGGCGCGCGACATGCGGGCTGCCGCCGGCCGCATCGACGCCGAGCGGTGGAATCCGCACCACCTGGCCCGGATTGACGCGGTCATTGGTCTTGGCGCGGCCGCCATCGACGCGCACCTGGCCGGAGCGCAGCAGCTTCTGCAGATGGCCGAAGGCCAATCCCGGATAATGCTGCTTGAACCAGCGGTCGAGGCGCATATCGGCCTCGTCGGGGGCTACGGTGCGGGTGACGACGCTCGCCATTCTCGATCCACCTCAAGTTCGAGCGCGGCTCATATCACCCGGCGAGGCCCCTGACGAGCCAGAGCCCGGCGAAGACGGCGGCCAGCGACACCGCGACCGAGCCGCCGACATAGAGCATGGCGAGCCCCCAGTCGTCGCGCTCCCACAAATAGGCCGTGTCGAGCGCGAAGGCCGAGAAGGTCGTGAAGCCGCCGAGGACACCCGTGGTGAGGAAGAGCCGCCACGCCGGCTGGCCGAAAATGCCGATCTTGGCAACGAACGCTGCCGCGA
>JAFKJZ010000404.1 GCA_017305815.1 Hyphomicrobiales bacterium | reverse complement strand
TTCGATCTCTTTCGCGCATTCTGGGGCAGGCCGCGATTGCCGGTGACGAATCGGCCGGCGAGGCGGCGAAGCCGAAAAGGCGTCTTGCCGATTGGCCAAAGTCATTATAACGTCCTTACGTCATAATGAAGAGGCGGCCGAGACACCGTCGGACCGTCGGCACTGAAACGGAGGGGTTCCGTGACGATCAGACCATTGATGGGCTTGTTCCTGGGTACCGCCATGGCGGCTTTCTCCAGCGTTGCCTGGGCAGAAGACGTGACCGTGTCGTTCCTGACGCACTGGCCGCCGGAGACGGTCGCCAAGCTGGAGGCGGCCGCCGCGACCTATGCCAAGGATCATCCGGGCGTGAAGGTCGAGGTTCGCGCCGTGCCGTTCGGCGACCTGCTGACGACGCTGCGCTCGCAGGCCGGCCAGGCCGGCGGCCCGACGATCACCGGCATCTACGATCTCTGGCTGCCGGAACTGGCGCGCGACAAGCTCGTCAACGCCGCGCCGGAAGCGAACAGCACCGACGTCACCACCAACTGGCCGAAGGGCGTCGCCACCGCCGCCAGCGTCGGCGGCACGGTCTATGGCTATCCGAACGAGATCGACGTCTACGCGCTGAACTACAACAAGAAGCTGTTCGAGGAAGCCGGCATCAAGGAAGCGCCGAAGACCTGGGACGAGTTCTACGCCGCGGCCGAGAAGCTGACCAACAAGGACAAGGGCCAGCAGGGCTTCGGCATGATCAATTCGTGGGCGGCCGGCGTCGTTCATCCCTTCGCCTCGCTGCTCGCCTCGAATGGCGGCGCGCTGGTGGTCGACGGCAAGCCGCAGCTCGACAGCGACAACGCCAAGGCGACCTTCGATCTCTATGAGAGGCTGATCAAGTCGGGCGCCTCGGTCGCCACCATGGGCACCGCCGACGCCAACACCACCGGCCCGTTCCTCGACAATTTCGTGTCCGGCAAGACCGGCATGATCATCATGGCGAACTGGTGGGAATCCGCGCTGAAGGCCGGCATGGGCGACCGGTTCGCCGACATCGCCACCGCGCCGATCCCGGTCGGCCCGAAGGGCGACGGACCGCACTCGATCTCCTACTCCTGGATGACCGTCGTCTCCGACGGCGCCTCGGACGCCGAGAAGAAGGCGGCATGGGACTTCCTCGCCTGGTTCAACGGCCCGACCTCGGGCGAGAACGGCGCCTCCGCCATGGGCGACCTGCTGCAGTCCATGGGCATCCTGCCGTCGCGCACCTCCGACGTCGCGGCCTTCGCCGAGCGCCTGAAGACGCCGTTCCTTGCCGGCTATGTCGACGTTCTCTCGGAAGCCCGGCCGTTCCCGACCGTGCTTGGCGGCCAGGAATTCACGGAATCGCTGCAGGGCCACATCGAGGCGGTGCAGTTCGGCAAGGAGACGGCCGCCGAAGCGGCTGCCGCCGCCCAGGCCGACGCCGTCGCCATCCTCGAGAAGGCGTCGCAGTAAGCTCGATCACCTGCCGTCATCCCGGGCTTGCCCCGGGATCCATTCAGCCGACCGCCTTGGGAAGCTGAATGGATCCCCGCCTTCGCGGGGATGACGATCGAGGGGAGCCGCCATTCCGACTCCCTCGCCCGCGCAAGCGGGAGAGGGCTGGGGTGAGGGCCTTGCTTACAGAGTCTGAGCCCGGATCAAGTGCAACAGGAAGACCCTCACCCCGACCCTCTCCCGTGACCGGGAGAGGGAGCAGGAAGAGTCATGCCGATCCAGGCTGCCCATCCAGACTCCCCATGAATGCTGCCATGAACAGAGAACACGCATACCGATGAGCGGCTTCCGAAAATCGATCGTGGCGATGCTCGCGCCGAGCCTCGGGCTGATCGCGGTCTTCATCCTGGTGCCGATCGCGCTGACCGTCTGGCTCGCCTTCACCAAATGGTCGTCGCAGACGCCGTTCTCGACTGCGACCTTCATCGGCCTCGACAACTTTCGCGAAATATTCGGCGCAGGTTCCGTCGGCCGCGACTTCAAGGGCGCGCTGGTCAACACGGCGCTCTATTCGGGGATGTCGATCGCGCTGATCCTGCCGCTTTCCGTGCTGTTCGGCATGCTGATCCACCAGGCCGAGCTCAAGGGCGCCAACGTGCTGCGCACGATCCTGTTCGCCACCTACATGGTGCCGATGATCGCCGTGGCGCTGGTGTTCTCGAAGCTCTATTCACCGTCGGAAGGGCCGATCAACCAGATCCTCGGCTGGGTCGGCATCGGCCCGCTGCCCTGGCTTTCCTCGCCCGATACGGCGCTGGTCTCCGTCGTGCTGCTGAACGTCTGGCAGCAGGTCGGCTATTTCACCATCCTGATCATCGCCGGCCTGACCCAGATCCCGCAGTCGATCTACGAGGCGGCAAAGATAGACGGCGCGCGCGGCCCGGCGCTGTTCGGCTTCATCACGCTGCCGCTCTTGAAGCGGACGCTGCTGTTCTCCGCCGTCATCGCGCTGATCAATGCCGTGCAGGTGTTCGAGCCGGTGGCGCTGGTGACGCAGGGCGGCCCGGTCGGCTCCACCAACGTCATGACCTATCACATCCGCCGCGTCGGCATTGAGCGGGCCCAGGGCGGCCTCGGCTCGGCCATGTCGGTGACGCTGCTGCTGGCGCTGGTCGTCACGGTGACCGCCGTCTTTGCCTTTGCCCGCAGGGAGGATCGGCGATGAGCGTTCCCGCTACCACGCCGGCGCCCGGCGCCGCATCGCCCGCCTGGCGGGGCTTCCTCTATCTGCTGATGATCGCGATCGCCGTCGTCTCGGCCTTCCCGCTGGTCTGGATGGTGCTATCCAGCCTGAAGACGCCGGCCGAGGCGATGCAGACGCCGCCGGTCTGGATCCCGGCGACGCCGTCGCTCGATGCCTATGCCAAGGTGTCGGAACTGATCAGCGTCGGCCGCTCCTTCGCCAACTCGGCGCTGATCGCCGGCATCACCACGGCCGGCATCCTCGTCACCTCGCTGATGGCCGGCTACGCCTTCGCCAAATACCGCTTCCGCTACCGCGAGGCGCTGTTCGCGATCACCATCGCGACGATGTTTCTGCCGCCAATCGTGACGCTGATCCCGCTCTACCGGCTGGTCGGTTCGATCGGCCTCAATGCCAGCCTCGCCGGCGTCATCGTGCCGAACCTCGCCAACGCCTTCGGCATCTTCCTGATGCGCCAGTTCATCGCCGGCGTGCCGGACGAGCTGGTCGAAGCGGCGCGGCTCGACGGCGCGTCGGAATTCCGCATTGTCTTCACCATCGTGGCGCCGGCCGTCGCCCCGGCGCTGGCCGCGCTGGCGCTGTTCGCCTTCGTCTATCACTGGAACAGCTATCTCTGGCCGCTCACCGTGCTGCAGGGCAATTCCAGCCAGTATCCGATCGTGATCAGCCTCTCGCGGCTGCTCTCCTACAACCGCTCGGCCGTCAATACCGGTCTGGTGATGGCCGGCGCGACGCTCGCCGTGCTGCCGCCGCTGGTCCTGTTCGTGTTCCTGCAGCGCTTCTTCGTCCGCACCATCACCGCCTCGGGGATGACCGGACAATGAGGAATCGAAGGAAGACCCTCACCCCGACCCTCTCCCGCCTCGCGGAAAAGGGGCCGATCCTGCCCGCTTCGATCCAGCACCCGAACAGGATGTCCTTCATGGCAAGGCGCTGCCTCACCGGCACCACCGGCCAAGCTCCCTCGCCCGCAAGGCGGGAGAGGGCTGGGGTGAGGGCCTTTCTTGTCCAGGTTTCCCGAAGGCGCAGCGCGGGCAACCGATTCCTGTCCCGCCTCGAAAATCCCTCTTGCCTCCATCCAATCCCGAGATAAAGTGATTACGACGTTATAACGACATAAGCACTGTCGCAGAGGGGAAGACCGGTTATGTTGAACGTTCGCAGACATCTGAAATCCGCAACCATCGGGGTGCTCGCCCTGGCCGCCACCGCGCTCTCGGCCTCGGCCGGCGAGGTGACGCTCTGGAGCTGGCGCACCGAGGACCAGGCGGCGATGGAGAAGATCTTCGCCGCCTTCACCGCCAAGAACCCTGACATCGCCGTCAAGCTGCAGTTCACGCCCGACGCCGACTACCAGAACCGGCTGTCGACGGCGCTGCGCGGCGGCAAGGGGCCGGACATCGCCCAGCTCAAGGCCTATGGCGAATTGCAGCCGCTGGTCGATGGCGGCTATCTCGACGCGCTCGACGAGAGCGTGCCGGCGCTGAAGGACTTCACGCCGGCGGCGCTCGGCGGCTCGGTCGGCATCGCCGACGGCAAGATCTACGGCGTGCCCTATTCGACGCCGGTGATGGGGGTCTTCTACAACACCGAGATCTTCGAGAAGAACGGCATCGCCGTACCGAAGACCTATGACGAATTCGTCGCCGCCTGCGAGAAGCTGAAGGCGGCCGGCGTGCTGCCGATCGCGGCCGGCGGCGCCAACGGTTCTGGCTGGGCGCTCGAGATCAATGCCGGCGTCGTCGGTCCCTCGGTCTTCGGCGCCGGCTTCTACGACGAGATGATGAGCGGCAAGGCGAAGTTCACCGATCCGCGCTACGTCAAGGCGCTGGAGAAGATCAAGGCGCTGCAGCCCTATTACTCGGACGGCTTCGCCGGCGTCGACTACACCACCGCGACGCAGCAGTTCATCTCCGGCAAGGCGGCGATGTTCTTCGGCGGCGCCTGGGAGAACGGCAGCTTCAAGGCCCAGAATCCGAACCTGAAGTTCTCGATCTTCCCGTTCCCCGGCGACAAGGCCGAGGCGCAGCCGGCGGTGTCCGCCTTCTCAGACGGCTCCTACGGTCTCGTCTCCGACAGCGGCAACAAGGAAGACGCGACCAAGGTCCTCGCCTTCATCGCCTCGCCCGAGTTCGCCCAGCTCTTCGCCGACAATCTCGGCTGGCCGCCGGCCCGCACCGGCGCCACGGCCAACGACCCCGTGCTGAAGTCGATGCTGGAAATGCAGGCCAACGCCACGCCGTATCTGACGCTGGTCGGCTTCCGCTGGCAGACGCCGACGGCCTCCTCCGTCATCCAGGCCGAGATCATCGACATGATCGAAGGCAAGATCGCGCCGGAGAAGCTCGCCGCCGACGTCGATGCGGCCGTTTCGACCTGGTTCAAGCCGAAGTCGTAGCCGTCACCATCACCAAGGGGAGGGGCGTTCGCCGCCCCTCCTTGCCGCCCTCCCGCAAAGGGAGAGGCGAGCCAGAAACAAGCATCGGCCCGGGGGAGGCGAGAATGACGGCACAGCGCCTTCGGCGTGCGCCCATCGAATGGCAGAAGCATCGCGCCGCGATCCTGTTCGTGCTGCCCGCGCTTGTCATCTACTGCCTGTTCGTCGTCTATCCGCTGGCCAGCTCGCTCTGGGGCTCGCTGTTCGAATGGCGCGGATTCCGCATGCGCGGTTTCGTCGGGCTGGACAATTTCGCCCGCCTGTTTCTCGAGCCGAGCTGGACCAAGCTTTCCGGCGCCTTCACCCACAATGTGTTCTGGTTCTTCGGCATCATGGTGCTGCAGAACGGGCTGGGGCTGATCTTCGCCTACCTGCTGTTCCTCCGGAATCGCGGCACCTCCTTCCTGCAATCGGTGTTCTTCTTCCCGGCGGTGCTGTCGCCCGTCATCGTCGGCGCGCTCTGGCGGCTCTTGCTGACGCCGGACGGCGCGGTCGAGACGCTGCTGCACAATCTCGGCCTGCTCGAGGGGCGCCTCACCATCCTCGGCGATTCCAGCTGGGCGCTCTGGATCCTGATCGCCGTCGACGCCTGGAACTGGATGGGCCTGCCGGTGCTGATCTTCACCGCCGGCCTGCGCCAGATCCAGCCGGAAGTGTTCGAGGCGGCGCGGCTCGACGG
>JAFKJZ010000403.1 GCA_017305815.1 Hyphomicrobiales bacterium | reverse complement strand
GGCGAGCAGACCCGCGTCAACCAGGAGGGGACACGGGTCGTGTTCGAGGCCGCGCGCGCCGCCGGCCTTCGCCGAGGAATCCTGATCAGCACCGAATCCGTCCTCGCCGACGGGCGGCCGCTTGTGCATGTCGATGAGACCGCGCCATTGCCGCGCAGGCCCGCCGGCAATTATTCGCGCAGCAAGGCGGCGGCAGAACGCATGGCGCTCGCGGCCGGCGGTCCCGGCTTCGAGGTGGTCGTGCTGCGCCCGCGCCTGGTCTGGGGCCGCGACGACACGACGGCGCTGCCGCAGCTCTGCGCCGCGGCCCGTTCGGGCAAGTTCGCCTGGATCGACGGTGGCGGCTATCTCACCTCGACCACCCACATCGCCAATCTTTCCGTCGCTGTCGAACTCGCCCTGCGCAAGGGGCGGGCCGGCGAAGTCTATTTCGTCTCCGACGGCGAGCCGGTCGCATTTCGCGCGTTCGTGTCGCGCTTGCTCGAAACGCAGGGAATCGTGCCGACCGGCAAGACGGTTCCCCGCCGCCTGCTGCGCGTCGTCGCCTCGCTCGGCGATGTCGCGGCCACCCTATCCGGCGGCAGGATCAAGCCGCTGCTGACGCTGCAGGCCTATGCCACATCGGCGGTCGAGATCACGCTGGATATCGGCAAGGCGCGGCGTGAACTCGGCTATGCGCCGGTCATGTCGCGGGAGGAGGGGCTGGCGGAACTGCGCTCGGGTCAGCACTGGTAGTCTTCGAGGCGCGGGGCGTTGGCGGGCTTGCCCGCCTTCACCCATTCGACCTTGCCGCGCAGGAAGGAAAGCGCAGTGTCCATCGCGGCCTTGCGGGTCTCCAGCCGCTGGATCTGCGATTCGAGGATCTCGATCGTCCGTTCGGACGAGCCTTCGCCCGCGCGGTACTCGTCGTTCAGCGCCTGGATCTCGCCGAGCGAATAGCCGAGCGTCTGCTGCAGGCGGATCATCCGGGCGGCGGTGACGTCCTCCTCGCGAAAGATCTGATAGGGGTTCGAGCCGCCCTTGAGGCTCCGCTCGGGTTTCAGCAGCCCCTTGGAGATGTAGAAGCGGATGGTGTCGAGCGGCAGCCCGCAGGCGCGCGCAAATTCGGAGATCAGCATTTTAGACCCTTGACCATGGAGTATGGTCTATACTTATAGGTCTGGCTTGTCAGAAAATGGAGTCCCCGATGACAAGCAAGATCGAAACGCTGCCCCAGGTGCAACTCGGCCCGAAGGGTCCGTGGATCGGAACCCAGGGGCTCGGCTGCATGGGCATGAGCGAGTTCTATGGCGCGACCGACGAGGTTGAGTCCCGTGCGACGCTAGAGCTGGCGATCGAACGGGGCGTGACGCTGTTCGACACCGCCGACATGTATGGCGTGGGCGCCAATGAGGAATTCCTCGCGCCCTTCTTCCGCGCCCATCGCGGCGAGGCGCTGATCGCCACCAAGTTCGGCTACAGCCGCACGCCCGAAAATCCGGACGACTGGAGCCTCGACAACCGGCCCGAATACATCCGCGCGGCCGTGGAGCGCTCGCTGAAGCGCCTCGGCGTCGAGGTCATCGATCTCTACTACATGCATCGCCGGAACGAGGCCGTGCCGCTGGCGGACTCGATCGGCGCGATGGCCGATCTCGTCGCGGCCGGCAAGGTGCGCTGGCTCGGCCTCTGCTCGGTTTCCGAGACCGAGCTGCGCGAGGCCGCCTCGATCCATCCGATCGCGGCGCTGCAGTCGGAATGGTCGATCTTCACGCGCGGCATCGAGGCGGGCGTGGTGCCCGCCGCGGCCGAACTCGGCGTGACGGTCGTGCCCTATTCGCCGCTTGGCCGCGGCATGCTGACCGGGCAGGCCTTTGCGAGCGTCCTGACGGCAGGTGATGCGCGGCAGTCTTTCCCGCGCTTCGCCGGCGAGAACCGGGACGCGAACATGCAATTGGTCATGAAGATCGAGCGGATCGCGGCAGCAAGGGGCGTGACGGCGGCGCAACTGGCGCTGGCCTGGCTCTACACCCGGGCCGACAGCCTGGATGCCAGGACGGTGCCGATCCCGGGAACGCGCAAGCGCAGCCGGCTCGAACAGAACCTCGCCGCCGCGTCGATCCGCCTGAGCGCGGCCGAGATGGCGGCGCTCGAGCCGCTGGCCGCGGCGGTGCAGGGCGTCGCCGTCTAGGAGGCCTGCACCGACGTCAGCAACAAAGAAGGCTCGGCGCCGGATGGGGCGCCGTGCCGTGTCCGGCATTCGCCGGCGCGAGACTGCCGGATCGTCAGGCCAGGTATTTCTTGAACCAGTCGATCGTCCGCCGCCAGGCGAGGTCGGCGGCAGCTTCGTCGTAGCGCGGCGTCGAGTCGTTGTGGAAGCCGTGATTGGCGCCGGGGTAGATATAGGCCTCGTAGGTCTTGCCGTTGGCCTTCAACGCCGCCTCATAGGCCGGCCAGCCTTCGTTCACCCGCGTATCCAGCTCGCCATAGTGGAGCAGGATCGGCGCCTTGATGCGAGGCACGTCCTCGGCCTTTGCCTGGCGGCCATAGAACGGCACGGCGGCGCCAAGCTCGGGATAGGCGACCGCGGCGGCATTGGCGACGCCGCCGCCATAGCAGAAGCCGGTGATGCCGACCTTGCCGGTGGTGCGTTCGTCCTTCATCAGGAATTCGATCGCCGCGAAGAAGTCGTTCATCAGCTTCTCGGGGTCGACCTGCTGCTGCAGTTCGCGACCTTTCTCGTCATTGCCGGGATAGCCGCCCTTCGAGGTGAGGCCGTCCGGTGCGAGCGCGATGAAGCCGGCCTTGGCGACGCGGCGCGCCACATCCTCGATATAGGGGTTGAGGCCGCGATTCTCGTGCACGACGACGACCGCCGGCAGCTTGCCCTCGGCCTTGGCCGGCCGGACGAGGTAGCCGCGCACCTCGCCATGACCGTTGGGCGAGGGGTAGGTGATGTATTCCGCGACGATGTCGGGATCGGTGAACGAGACCTGCTCGGCCAGCGCGTAATTGGGGCTCATCGTGGCCAGGATCGAGGCGGCGGTGACGCCGCCGATCGCGAATTTCGCGGCCCTGTCGAGGAATTCCCGCTTGGTGATCCTCCCATGCGCGTAGAAATCGTAGAGCTCCAGCAGCTCGGGATGGAAGTCCTTGGCGGTCAGTCGGGTCATCGGTGCCTCGTGGGGTAAGGGGCAGGGGTGCCGTCGTGGTGGAGGCCGGGATGATAGCGGCCGAGTGCCGGCAGACCAGCCCTGATTGCAGGCAGCGGCATGATCGCGGTGCACCGGCGCCCTGTCCAACCGCCTCACGATCGAGCCGAAACTTTACAAATATTGACTAATATGTGAACTTCCTTCACTCGCCTCGTCATGCAGGGTTTCGCCGTGAACAGCTTGCGCTTCGCCACTCGCCTGAACTCCTTTGCCTCGCGCGCCGAGGCGGAATGGCCGGACCAGAAGGGGAAGCCGAGCGTGCTGCAGATGGCGGCAAGGGCGGCCCGGGTGGACGGGCTCACGGATCTCGACCTGAACTATCCCGATCATGTCGGCGAGGATCCGCGTGAACTGGCGAGCAAGCTTGGCGATATGGGGCTGGCGATCAATGGCTTCGCCATGCGCTACTACACCAATCCGGCGTTCAAGTTGGGCGCATTCACCAATCCGGATGCCGCAGTGCGCCGTGAGGCAATCGATCTCACCAGGCGCGGCATCGACGCGGCGCGCGCGGCCGGATCGAACCTGATGACCATCTGGCTGGGCCAGGACGGTTTCGACTATGCGTTCCAGGCCGACTATGACCGGCTCTGGGATCACGAAATCTATGGGATTCGTGAAGTATGTGCGCATGATCCGGACTGTCTCATCAGCATCGAATACAAGCCGAACGAGCCGCGCGCCTACAGCCTGATGCCGGATTGCGCGACGACGCTGCTGGCGATCCGGGAGGCCGGAGTGCCCAATCTGGGCGTGACGCTCGATTTCGCGCATGTGCTCTATGCCGACGAGCAGCCCGCTTTCGCGGCGGCGCTGATTGCCCGCCACAGCCGCCTGCTCGGTGTGCATCTGAATGACGGCTATGCCAAGCGCGATGACGGGCTGATGGTCGGCGCGGTCCATTCGGTGCAGACGATCGAACTGCTGCGCCAGATCCGGCGCGACGGCTATGATGGCGCGATCTATTTCGACACGTTCCCTGACATGACCGGGCTGGACCCGGTGCGCGAATGCGAGGTGAACATCCGCACCGTGCGCCGCATGCTGGAGGTCGTCGACCGGCTGGAACGCGACAACCGCCTCGGCGAGGCGATCGATCGCCAGGACGCCGTCGCGTCGAACGCCATCGTGCAGGAGGCGATGCTGGCGCCGGCGAACTGATCGCGACGTCTTGTGGCGGGCTCAGAAAGAACGCGGATGACCCTCGACGACGCAAACCCGAATTCTGTCGGCCCGCGCATCCGCATGATGTTGCCGTCGCTGACGCCCCGCGAGGCGCATGTCGTGGAATCCGTCCTCGCCATGCGCGATTTCGGGCCGGATACGGCGCTGAAGGCGATCGCCGACTCGACCGGCGTTTCCGAGGCCATGGTGGTCAAGATTGCCAAGAAGCTTGGCTTCGACGGCTATCGCGGCCTCCGTTCGGCGCTCTCGCAATATAACCGCCTGCCGGCCGCCGCCATGCACCAGGAAGTGTCGCCGGAAGATACGTCGCGCGAGATCGTCCAGAAGGTGTTCCGCACCTCGATCCGTGCACTGGAGGAGACGCTGGCGATCCTCGATCTCGACGCGTTCGATCGCGCCGTCGAAGCGATCTACGGCGCCCGCCAGAGGGATTTCTATGGCGTCGGCGGGTCGGCGCAGATCGCGCGCGACGTCGCCCACAAGTTCCTCCGCATCGGCCTGCGCGCCAGCGTCCATGACGACGCGCACATGATGCTGATGTCGGCGGCGCTGCTCGGCGAGCGCGACATCGCGATTGGCTTCTCGCATTCCGGCAACACGGCCGCGGTGATCGAGGCGCTGCAACTGGCGCGGCGGAACGGCGCCCGCACGCTCGCCATCACCAACTACGACCGCTCGCCGCTCGCCCGCCAGGCCGAAATCGTGCTGTGCTCTACCGCGCTCGGCTCGCCGTTGATGGGCGAGAACGCCGCCGCCCGCATTGCGCAGCTCAACATCCTCGACGCCGTCTTCGTCGCCGTCGCGCAGCGGGATTACCAGCGGGCCGAGCGGAATCTCGAAAAGACCATGTCGGCCGTCGCCGCCAATCGGAAAGACCGAACTCCATGAACCAGAGCGCGCCCGCGGTCGTCGTCTTCGGCAGCCTGCACTATGACATCATCGTCCGCGGCCCGGCGCGCCCGCGCAAGGGCGAGACGATCGCCGGCCAGTCCTGGCAGCCGAAATGCGGCGGCAAGGGCGGAAACCAGGCCGTCGCGGTGGTGGAGGCGGGCGCGCGCTGCGTCATGGTCGGCGCCGTCGCGGCCGACGACTTCGGCCGGACGCTACTGCAGAACCTTGACGATCAGGGCGTGGATCGTCGCTTCGTCCGTGTCATCTCCGGCGGATCGAGCGGCATGAGCGTCGCTATTTTTGACGGCGAGGGCGACTATGGCGCGGTGATTGTTTCCGGCTCCAACCTGATGCTGTCGGAGCGGGACGTTGCGGCGGCGCAGGATGCCTTTGCCGCAGCAGCCGTCCTCGTGCTGCAGAACGAGGTGCCAGATGCCGCCAATGTCGCCGCCGCCCAGGCGGCGAAGCGGGCGGGCGCCCGGGTGATCCTGAACGCGGCGCCGGCGCGGCTGCCCTCCGAGGCGTTGGCGTCGAATGTGGACATCATCGTCGTCAACGCCATCGAGGCGGAACTGCTGGCGG
>JAFKJZ010000402.1 GCA_017305815.1 Hyphomicrobiales bacterium | reverse complement strand
GCGATGTCGAAGAGGACGATGTCGCCCAGTTCCTTGATGCCGGCGAGAAGGGCGAGCGTGCCACCAATCTGACCGGAACCGATCAAAGCAATCTTGGCTCGTGCCATGTGCAGGTCTCCCGATGGAGGTTTACCTAAACGTAATGCGACAGCTTGACTCTGTCGGAACGCGGGTGGTCTAACCCCATTGCGCGCCCGGTGCAAGTCGTCGCAGCACCTGACGTGGCGGCAATCCGCCAATTCGGGCAGCACCTTACGTAAAGGTCATGTCTCTACGATGAAACCCCGATGCGGCTTGGCAAGATATTCTTCCGACCGCATTTCGGTGAGCCGCGACGCCGTGCGCGCGAATTCGAAAGCCTCCAGACCGCTGTCGGCGGTGTAGAGCCGCTCCGGCTCGGCATCGGCCGAGACGACGATCTTGACCGCGCCGTCATAGAGCGCGTCGATCAGCGTGATGAAACGCTTGGCCTCGTTGCGGCGCGCCTCGCCCATCACCGGGATGTGATCGATCAGCACCGTGTGGAAGGCATGCGCGATGGCGAGATAGTCGCTGGCGCCGAGAGGCTTGGCGCAGAGATCGGCGAAGCTGAAACGGGCGACGCCATCGACCGCCTGCGGCACCACCACATCGCGCCCGAGCACCTCGAGCGTGGTCGGCTCGCCCGATGACGTTGACGTCAGGCGGAGCCATGCGGCGTCCATGGCCGCGTCCGAATCGGGACCGAGCGGGCTCAGATAGACCGGCGCGCGCGAGGTCTTCTCATGCCGGTAATCGGTCCGCGCCGCGAGGCGGACCACCTCCACCCGCTCCTTCAGCAGCTGAATGAAGGGCAGGAACAGGGTGCGGTTGAGGCCGCCCGCATAGAGATCGTCCGGCGCGACGTTCGAGGTCGCGACCAGAACGACGCCGCGGGAGAACAGCCGCGTGAACAGGCGGCCGAGGATCATCGCGTCGGCGATGTTGGTGACGGTAAATTCGTCGAAGCAGAGCAGCTGCGTCTCCGCCGCGATCTCGTCGGCGACCGGCGGGATCGGATCCTCGCCGGAGACGGTGCCGGCCTTGATCGCCTCGCGCATCCGGAAGATGCGGGCATGCACGTCGGCCATGAAGTCGTTGAAATGGGCCCGGCGCTTGCGCTGCGGCGCGGCGCGCTCGAAGAACAGGTCCATCAGCATGGTCTTGCCGCGACCGACATCGCCATGGATGTAGAGGCCGCGGATCTCCGGCGTCACCGCCTCGCGCTTGCCGAACAGCCAGCCGAGCGCGCTCGACTTGCGGGCGAGCCGGCGTTCCGCCAGGCGGGCATTGAGGGCGTCGAACCTGGCGACCAGCGCCTGCTGCGCCGGATCTTCCTCGATCTCGCCCGCGGCGAGGCGTTCGCGATAAGCATCCGCGACGCGGGATACGACCGGCAGACCCTGGCTCACCCGAACACCCCTACCCCGTCCTCGACCGAGGCCGGGCTGCATCCATCAGCGATAGAACGAAACGGCGCCGCCGCTGTTGAGCTGGCCGTTGAACTGCGTCTTGCCGGACGAGGTGAGGCTGGCCACCGAAACGCCGTTGGCTCCCGCCAGCACGACCTGCGAGCCGTTGAGGCTCCAAGCCGAGATCGACTTCAGCGTCGCCGACTGGCAGCCGCGCGTCGAGGCGCGATAGCCGCCGGTCCAGCTGGTCAGCGTCATGAACAGCTGGCAGCTCTCGCCGCCCGACTGCAGGGTCCAGCCGCCAAGCAGGTCGGTGCGGCCGATTTCGGCGCCGGAGGCGGTCGAAACCGGCGGCGGGGCCGACGGGGTGGATTCGATCGGCGTCGCGCCCGGCAGCGTGCCCTGCTCGGCCATCGGCGCGGTCTGCGCGTTGGGGTCGACCGGCGGCGGCGGCAGCGTATTGCGGGTCACCGGCGCCGAGGCGACCGGCGGTAGCGTGTCGCTTTCGACCGGCTTGGCCGAACGCTCCATCGGCCCCAGGCCGATGGCCCCGAACGAGCCGCAGCCGCTCAAGGCGGCCGCCATCAGGGCGACCAGGCCGATCGGCGCGAGACGTCGGGACATAAGCTTCTCCATCATCGAAATCCTCGGTGCCGCATCAGCATACGCACACAATCGAGCCGCTTTGAGGCAGGCGGAAAAACACCATTCCGCACGCCAAACCGCATCGGCGGCCGCACCAAAGGCACGGACCGGTCGATCTGGACGGGAGGAAAATGACGGGAGATCACTCGATATTCCGCAGCCTATCTTACTTGGCGCAATACGGCATATCGCCGGGCGCGACAAGTCTCGTTAACACCCCGTTAACGAAGAAAGCGCGACGTGTTGCGATTGCGCCTATTCCGGCCGGTGACAGACGGCTTCGATGTTGTGGCCGTCCGGATCGAGAACGAAGGCGCCGTAGTAATTGGCGTGGTAGTGCGGCCGGATGCCGGGCCCGCCATTGTCGGTGCCGCCCGTCGCCATCGCCGCCGCGTAGAACGCGTCGACGGCCGCCCGGCTCGGCGCGACGAGCGCGATATGGACATGCGGCTCGGTGCGGGCGCCGCCGCTCAGCCAGATCTCCGGCTTGCCGGCAGCGCCATAGCCGACGACGTCGCCATAGCCGGTGAGCTCGCCCGGCACCCGCATCTGCTCGCTGACGCCGAGCGGCGCGAAAGCCGCGCTGTAGAAGGCAATGGCGCGATCGAGGTCGCTGACCGTGATGCCGATGTGATCCAGAACGCCCATGCTGCCCCCGCATGCTCCCAGCCGCCACGGCGGTCCGCCATGTCATAAGCCTGTCGCGCGACGACCGTAGCGCTTCTTCCGTCCCTCACTCCAGGAGAATTGCACGTGAAGAAGACCCTCGCCGCCGCGGCGTTCGCCCTCGCCTCCCTGACCGCCCTACCGGCCCTCGCCGACAACGTCCTGTCGTTCAAGCAGTCGGACAAGGCCCCGGACGAGATCAACACGGTCATCGAGATCCCGGCCGGCAGCTTCACCAAGTACGAGACCGACGTCGACACCGGCTTCATCGTCGTCGACCGCTTCCAGTCGATGCCGGTCGTCTATCCCGCCAATTACGGCTCGATCACCCGCACCAGCGCCGAGGACGGCGATCCGCTCGACGTCATCGTCTATACCCGCGCGCCGCTGCATCCGGGCGTCATCATCAAGGTCCGCCCGATCGGCGTGCTGAAGATGATCGACGGCGGCGACATCGACGACAAGATCGTCGCGGTTCCCGTCTCCAAGGTCGACCCGACCTATGACGGTATCCAGACCCTCGCCGACCTGCCGAAGATCGAGCAGGATCGGCTGACGTCGTTCTTCCGCGTCTACAAGCAGCTGCCGGAAGGCAGCAAGGTCATCGAACTCAAGGGCTTCGACAGCCCGGAAGCGGCGAAGGGCCTGATCCGCGCCGCGATGGAGCGCTACGGCAAGTAAGCCGTCGGCCCGCGGTCGTCCTCGCCCGCGAAAACGGAGCGGCGGTCGCATGGCCGCCGCCCCGCTGCGCGCGAACGAAAGCCTGCCGGACCGCGCAGCCGCGCCGCCCGGCGCGGTCAGTGCGTCGTCGAACCGATCTCGAGCGACAGGCCGAGTTCGGCCGCCTTCTGGCGGATCTGCTCCTCGGGCCGGTGCATCGCCGTCGCGATCAGCTCGGCCGGAACATGTTCCACGGCGAGCTCGCGCAGCCGATCGATCGCCTCGATCGTCCAGGTCGCTTCGAGATCCTGCTTGATGGTCATGGTCGTCTCCTTCCGAAAACGCGATCGGTCCGGGCAAACGAAAACGGCGCGGAAGGGTTCCGCGCCGTTCTGCTGAAAGAAAGGGCAGCGCCGGTCAGACGCGGCGCTCGACCATCATCTTCTTGATCTCGGCGATCGCCTTGGCCGGGTTCAGGCCCTTCGGGCAGGTCTGCGCGCAGTTCATGATGGTGTGGCAGCGATAGAGGCGGAAGGGATCTTCCAGATTGTCGAGCCGCTCGCCGGTCGCCTCGTCGCGGCTGTCGATCAGCCAGCGATAGGCCTGCAGCAGCACGGCCGGGCCGAGATAGCGGTCGCCGTTCCACCAGTAGCTCGGGCACGAGGTCGAACAGCAGGCGCAGAGAATGCACTCGTAGAGGCCGTCGAGCTTCTCGCGGTCGGCATGGCTCTGCAGCCATTCCTTCTCGGGCTGCGGCGTCGCCGTCTTCAGCCAGGGCTCGATCGAGCGGTGCTGGGCGTAGAAATTGGTCAGGTCGGGGACGAGGTCCTTGACCACTTCCATGTGCGGCAGCGGGTAGATCGCGACCGGGCCCTTCACCTCGTCGATGCCCTTGGTGCAGGCGAGCGTGTTCGAGCCGTCGATGTTCATCGCGCAGGAACCGCAGATGCCTTCGCGGCAGGAGCGGCGGAAGGTCAGCGTCGGGTCGATCTCGTTCTTGATCTTGATGAGCGCGTCGAGAACCATCGGGCCGCAATCGTCGAGATCGACGAAGTAGGTGTCGACATGCGGGTTCTTGCCGTCGTCCGGGCTCCAGCGATAGACGCGGAACTCGCGCACATTGTTGGCGCCGGCCGGGCGGTCCCAGACCTTGCCTTCAGTCAGCTTCGAGTTCTTCGGAAGGGTCAGCTGGACCATAGTGAGCGTCCTCGGGCGTAAGATTCGTTCAGCGGCGGTCCTTGCGGACCATGAGTTTCAAACCGGACCAGGTGGCGTCGATCGCCGCGACCTTGATGTCGACGAGATCGAGGCGGAGCGCGGCGTCGCGCACGACATCCTCGGTCACGTCGGTCGCGACCTTCGACGCCTTCTTCGGCCACGACACCCAGATCATGCCGTCGCGCCGGATGGCGTCCTGCAGCCGCGACAGGCCGGTCTCGACCTCGGCGCGGCTCTTCGTAAAGGCGTGGACCGCGTCGAGCGCGCGATCCGGACCGAGCGGCGCCGCCCAGCCTTCCGTGCGCACGACCTGGCCGAAGGCGACGCTTTCGGCCAGGGCTTCCAGCTCCGTCGGCAGCGCGACGAAGGCCACGTCCATGCCGGCCTTGAAGCCCAGCTTTTCGGGAAGCGTGCGCCCCGAATAGCCGGCCGAAGGAAGCGTGGCTGCGGCCATCATCCGCCCTTAGTAAACGCGAGCCTTCGGCTCGATATAGGCGATGTCGTTCGACATCGTGTAGGTGTGCACCGGCCGGTCGTCGAGCTTCACCGTCTTGTTCTCGGTGTCGATGAAGGCGAGCGAGTGCTTCATCCAGTTGACGTCGTCGCGCTCGGAATAATCCTCGCGGGCATGGGCGCCGCGCGATTCCTTGCGGGCCTGGGCGGAATCCATGGTGACGACGGCCTGGACGATGAGATTCTCGAATTCGAGCGTCTCGACCAAGTCCGAGTTCCAGATCAGCGAACGGTCGGTGACCTTGACGTCGTCCGAGTTCTTCCAGACCTGGTGGATCAGCTCGTGGCCCTCGTCGAGCACTTCGCCGGTGCGGAACACGGCGCAATTCGACTGCATCACCTTCTGCATCTTCAGCCGCATCTCGGCCGTCGAGGTCGAGCCATTGGCGTAGCGCAGGCGGTCGAGGCGGGCGATCGCGTCCTCGCCGGCACCCTTGGCCAGTTCCTTCTGCGCCTGGTTCGGCTGCACGGTCTCGACGCAACGCAGCGCCGCGGCGCGGCCGAACACGACGAGGTCGGTCAGCGAGTTGGAGCCGAGGCGGTTGGCGCCGTGGACGGAGACGCAGGCGGCCTCGCCGACGGCCATCAGGCCCGGCACGACCTGGTCCGGATCGCCGCCGACCTTGTTCAGCACCTCGCCGTGATAGTTCGTCGGGATGCCGCCCATGTTGTAGTGGACGGTCGGCAGGACCGGGATCGGCTCCTTGGTCAGGTCGACGCCGGCGAAG